>DAHXMP010000098.1 GCA_027371665.1 Bacteroidota bacterium
ATCCGACACCGGAAGAAAAACTGCTCAGGGCTATTTTCGGGGATAAAGCCGGCGATGTAAAGGATGTGTCATTGAAGGCAACTCCGGGACTGAAAGGAATTGTTATTAACACCAAACTGTTTACAAGAAAGCTTACATCGATTGACAGGGACAGCAAATCAGATGAAAAGAAAAGACAGGACAATCTCAATAAAAAAGAGAAAGAATCCCTTAAGGAGATTGACGATGAATTTATTCAGAAATTTATTGCTGTACTTAACGGTAAAACAATCCTGGGAATCCGAAATCAGGAAGGTGGAGTTGTTATCAGGAGCGGTGTTAAGATTTCAGCAAAGGATGTAGAAAATCATTATAAAAACGGTTCCTTTAAGCCGGAATTGATTGACATTAACCATAATATAACTTCAAACAAAAACGATTTGGCTAAGCTGAAAGAAATGTATAAGAATTACACTGCAAAAAGAAATGAAATCATTGCTATTTTCAGAGCCGAAAGAAATAAAATCGTTGCCGGCGACGAATTACAACCCGGTATTCTCCAGATGGCAAAAGTTTATATTGCAAAGAAAAGAAAACTCCAGATTGGCGATAAAATGGCAGGCAGGCATGGTAACAAAGGAATTGTATCGAAAATCGTTCCTGCTGAAGATATGCCGTTTCTCCCGGATGGAACGCCTGTGGATATAGTTTTGAATCCTCTCGGTGTGCCGTCACGTATGAACCTGGGACAATTATACGAAACGGCTCTCGGTTGGGCAGGAACAAAGCTCGGGCTCCGATTCGCTACTCCGATTTTCGATGGTGCAACATGGGAAGATGTTGACGATTACATCGCACAAGCAGGGTTGCCTAACGGCGGAAAAACTACGCTTTTCGACGGGAGAACAGGTGAGCCTTTCGATGAGAAAATCACTGTGGGTGTTATTTATATGCTTAAACTTTCTCACCTTGTTGAAGATAAGATTCATGCAAGGTCAATTGGCCCATATTCGTTGATTACACAACAGCCTCTCGGAGGAAAAGCCCAATTTGGGGGACAGAGGCTCGGAGAAATGGAAGTCTGGGCTCTGGAAGCTTACGGTGCAGCACATACACTGCAGGAAATGATTACCGTTAAATCCGACGATGTGCAGGGAAGAGCAAAGATGTATGAAGCAATCGTTAAAGGCGAGAACATGCCTGACCCGAATATACCCGAGTCATTCAATGTTCTCATCAGGGAGCTTCAGGGGCTTTGTCTCGATTTAAATATTGATTAAATAATTAGAATAAAAATTTCAATCTTCAGATAAAGGAGCAGATATGCAATCTAAATCAATTCCAAGAAAGGGATTTTCAAAAATCTCGATTAAAATTGCATCGCCCGACGATATTCTCAACAGGTCGAACGGTGAAGTAACAAAGCCGGAAACTATTAATTACAGGTCTTTCAGGCCCGAAAAAGACGGCTTATTCTGTGAGAAAATTTTTGGTCCTATAAGGGATTGGGAATGTGCCTGCGGTAAATACAAAAGAATCAGATACAAAGGCATAGTTTGTGACCGCTGTGGCGTGGAAGTTACCCAAAAATCAGTACGTCGTGAAAGAATGGGCCATATTATGCTTGCGGTTCCCGTCGTGCATATATGGTTCTTAAGGACTCTCCCGAGCAAGATTAGTGCTATTCTAGGAATGCCGACTAAAGATATCGAAAGAATCGTTTATTATGAATCATACATAGTTGTTCAGCCCGGTAAAACCGGTTTACAACAGAAAGACCTTTTAACCGAGGAACAATATCTCGATATTCTTGCCGATTTGTCTGAAGGCGAACTCAATCTCGACGATGACGACCCGAATAAATTTATTGCACTTATTGGCGGTGAAGCCATTAAAGAGCTGTTGAAAAGGGTTGAACCTGAAAGCCTTTATGTTGAACTTAAACTTCTTCTTAAAGATGAGACTTCACAGCAAAAGAAGGCTGATATTCTAAAAAGGCTTCGGATTCTCGATGCTTTCAGAACTGCACAAAGAAATAACCTCGATAACCGCCCGGAATGGATGATACTTGACGTTATACCTGTTACGCCGCCCGATTTAAGGCCTCTCGTCCCGCTTGAAGGCGGAAGGTTTGCAACTTCGGACCTGAACGACCTTTACAGGAGGGTTATTATAAGGAATAACAGGCTGAAAAGATTGATTGACATTAAGGCTCCCGAAGTCATCCTGAGAAATGAAAAAAGAATGCTTCAGGAATCCGTTGATGCCCTCTTCGATAACAGCAGGAGAGCGGTTAGAAGCGAATCCCAGCGTGCGTTAAAGTCTCTTGCAGATACTTTAAAAGGCAAAACAGGAAGGTTCAGGCAGAACCTGCTTGGCAAGAGAGTTGATTATTCGGGTCGTTCTGTTATCGTTGTAGGGCCTGAATTGAAGCTTCATGAATGCGGGTTGCCCAAAGATATGGCTGTCGAGCTCTTCAAACCTTTTATTATAAGAAAGCTTATAGAACGCGGGCATGTTAAGACTGTGAAAAGTGCCAAGAAACTTGTCGAGAGAAAGACTAACGAAGTTTGGGATATACTCGAAAAAGTGATTGAAGGCCACCCGGTTCTGCTCAACAGGGCTCCTACCCTGCACAGGCTCGGTATCCAGGCATTCCAGCCGAGATTAATAGAAGGTAAGGCTATTCAGCTTCATCCGCTCGTTTGTACGGCATTCAACGCCGACTTCGACGGCGACCAGATGGCTGTCCATATACCGATAAGCTATGAAGCTCAGCTCGAAGCACTTTTGCTTATTCTTGCCCCGCATAATATTATGCACACTCAGAACGGCGACCCCATTGCTGTTCCTTCACAGGATATGGTTCTCGGAGTTTATTATCTTACAAAAGTGATTGTTAAAACAGAATAAAAAAAAAGCCGCTTTGAAGCGGCTTTTCTATATGTAATATAATGTTAATGCGATAATGATTTT
>DAHXMP010000126.1 GCA_027371665.1 Bacteroidota bacterium
TCTCCGGCACAGCTTAAACCTGCAGGTCCACCTCCTACAATGGCAATCTTTTTTCCTGTTTTCGGCTTTATATCCGGTATCTGTAGATATCCCGGGATTTATTCAAAAAATAGAGGACGGAGATTTTAAAGCAGCTGCGGCAATCCTGAAGAAAGATAATGCTCTGCCCGCTGTTTGTGGAAGAGTATGCCCCCAGGAAGAACAATGCGAAAAAGTTTGCACGATTGGCAAGAAGCACGACCCAGTGGCTATCGGCTACCTTGAAAGATTCGTTGCTGATTGGGAGAGGATGACAATCGGATTACAGAAACCGGATATAAAGCCGAAAACAGGAAAAAAGATTGCCATTGTAGGAGGTGGACCTGCAGGTTTAAGCTGTGCCGGAGATTTAATTCAAATGGGACACGATGTTACTGTTTTCGAAGCTCTGCATGATATAGGAGGAGTCCTGATTTATGGTATTCCTGAATTTAGATTGCCGAAGGAAATTGTCAGAGCTGAAGTCGAAGGATTGATGAACCTCGGAGTAAAATTTGAAACAAATACCGTCATCGGGCTGACTGATACTATTGATGAATTACTTAAAGAATATGATGCCGTGTTTGTAGGCGTCGGGGCAGGTTTACCTTATTTTTTGAACATTCCCGGCGAACATTTAAACGGTGTTTATTCTTCAAATGAATATTTGACAAGAGTGAATCTGATGAAAGCATATAATTTTCCTCAAAGTGATACTCCAATGTTTGACATTGCAGCTAAGAATGTTGCTGTTTTCGGAGGAGGCAACACGGCAATGGATGCTGTAAGAACATCTCTCAGACTGGGTGCCAAAAGAGCGATGATTCTATATCGGAGAACTGAAAAAGAAATGCCGGCTAGAATTGAAGAAATTAAACATGCCAAGGAGGAAGGCGTGGAATTCAGGCTTCTTATTGCACCCCTCGAATTTTATGGCAATGAAGATGGCTGGCTGAAAAGTGTGAAAATTCAAAGAATGGAACTCGGAGAACCTGATGCATCAGGAAGAAGACGTCCAGTTCCGATAGAAGGTGCCATCGAAGAAATCCAGATTGATGTTGCTGTTGTAGCTATTGGTAACGGCTCCAATCCGATAATTAGTAAAACTACACCTGACCTCGAAGTTAATAAATGGGGCAACATTATTGTTGACCAGGCTTCAATGAAATCGAATAAAAAAGGTGTTTTTGCCGGAGGAGATATTGTAACAGGAGGCGCCACTGTCATTCTTGCTATGGGTGCCGGAAGGCTTGCTGCAAAGTCAATTGATGAATATGTCATGAATAAAGACAATTGGTAAGCAGATTCAAAAATATTTTTTTATTTAATTTTTAATATTTTTCCGGTAATTTGTTCCTATAAAATTTTTTTCTTTAATGGGTATAATTATTCATTAATGCAATAAATTGTTATATAAACGTTTTGCAGATTTTAATTTGTTTGACAACAATCAATATAATATAAATGCCTGAAACGGGGGAATATCAAAATAAAAATATATACAAAAAACTTCTTTCTTCCCAAAGAATAACACCTCTTGACCTTGCAAGAATAATTGCTATGTTAATTATGATAACCGGACACACACTTGATTCTCTTGCAAATCCGGCTGAACTTGATATATCAAACTTCCCCTGGAATATCTGGCATTATATTAGAAGATTCACTGCTCCGATATTTCTTACTGTTTCAGGTGCTGTTCATGTTTTTGCTAATAAAAGAGATTCAAACGGAAGATTATCTTCCTGGACAATCAAAAGAAGGATAAAGATGGCGGTCATCCTGACAATTATTGGTTACTTTTTTATGTTTCCAGCTTATTCTTTGTTTGATGCTTTCTTCGTTGAATCAAAATTCTGGGGTCCGTTTTTCCAGGTAAATATATTGCAATTAATCGGTTTTTCTTTATTATTTGTACTGGCTTTATTTCTTCTAACAAAAAATGATATTCAGCTGGGTATAATATCGCTAATATTTGCACTAGCAATTACTTTTTCATCGCCATATGTCAGTCATGTCAACTGGTTCAAATATTTACCTGAAGGTTTTGCGGCATATCTATCTAGTGACCATGGTTCTTTATTCCCGATTTTTCCATATACAAGTTTTATGCTTTACGGAGTAGTACTCGGAACAATACTCAAATTTGTACCCGCAGATAAAAGAACAAAATTTCTTATATTAACCGGGATACCTGTCGGCTCAATAATAATTATTACCGGCTATTTATTATCAGAATACTATGATAATTTCACTTTTAATGTTTTGGATAAAGTTAATCCGTCAATAATATTAAATCAAATTGGTGCAGTATGTATTGTTATGTGTTTTGCCGCATTAATTTATACCTTCACCAAGAAGTTTTCTTTTTACTATGCTTTTTTCGGTAAGAAAGCATTATTTATATATATTGTTCATTTAATATTACTTTACGGAACAGGTTGGTTCCCAAGTATCGCTAGAATTTATCCTAAATCATTATCTATAATAACATCGATAATGATATCAATATTCATTATTATTATAACCTTAGGTACAGCTTACTTTTATGATTATTCATTATATAAATTTAAAAAAGCAAAAAAATATTATAGATATGCTTTTTTTGCTATAATAGTTTACTTTATAGCTTTTGGGAGTCTTGTACAATTTTTATATAAGATATTATAAAATATGAATTCAATGGATTCAATAGGACAATGAGTATGCAGGTATTAATTATCTTAATGTTTGTTACCATACAATTTTATATATATCAAGTATTTGATATAGGAGGAACCTATGGAGTGACATCACTGGATATAGTAACCGGTATATTTTATATAATTTTTTTGAAAAAAATGTTTTGGAATGGAGAGAAATTAAACATTGGATGGAATCAAGGATTAATATTCATAGGAATGTTTTTACTGACTATAATTATCTCTGGTATAACTCCACTAAGAACAGGGAATTATGAATTTTTAGGTCAATATTTAAAATCTACTGTCCACATTTTTTTTCTTTGCTTTTTTACAATCATTTGTGCCAGTTATTATCTAAAACCTGAGATATGGACAAAAATGATAAAAGTATGGTTGATATTATCAATTTTAATTAATTTGTTTGGTATTTATCAATTACCCGCGAGAGCATTTGATTGGCCATTAAGCTGGATCCCAATAACAAATGTCAGTATGGGTATGAAAGGAAAAATTGATGTATCTGAGATTGGTCAACTGAGTTTACATTGGGGAAATTTCTATAGAGCAACATCAATTTTTTCTGAACCATCAGCTTTAGCAGCGTATAATACTATAACTTTCATTTTTCTATTTATACCCATAGTTCAAAAAAATAAACCCTTTTTAAAATCAAAAATTATAAACATAATATTATGGATTATTACATTGGCTGGCTTAATATTGACTTTTTCACTCACAGGAGTTGTTGGTGTTTTATTTATGATAATGGGGATAATTTTATTTGAAAATTTCCGAAAAATAATTTCATTAATGAAAATAATAGTTATCATAATATTGTTGTTTATTATCTCTGACATATTTGTGACATCTTATGCCGGTATTAGCTTATCAGGATTATTTATGAAAAGAATTGAAGGAATAATTTCAAATGACTCAGTAATGAATAGAGGAACAGAAGGAGAATCATTCTTTTATCGTCTTGATAATCTCAAGACATCGGTCAGAGTTTGGGAAAAGCATCCTTTTATAGGAACGGGATTAGGATTAACATACTCCGATAAGGATGAAAATATGTATTATAGTGTATCTTCAATTGCAGCAGCATTAGCTGAATTGGGAATATTCGGATTTTTAACATTCTTATTTTTGTTTATTAGTATATTTAATGTTTCATTAAAATTCATAATACATCCTGACCAATTTAAATCATTAAGTGATGACGAGAAAAGATTGATGGGTCTGACATTTTATTTAATGATAAATCTTTTTATTGATAATTTTGTTAGTGGTAACAATTTAAGTACATCTTCACTTTGGGTACCATTGGGAATGGTATTAGCAATTATAAACTCAATTTATTTAAAAAAAGGAAATGATGGATATGTTGTAACTATCATGAAAAAACCATTAAAAGTAGCTTTTACGAAAATAATGAGTATGTATATCCATAATAAAGAAATAAAAAAATTAAATTAATTCTAAATCACTTGTTAATTTATTATGTCTGATAAAATTGTAAATTGTATAATATGTGAGTCCGATAAAATTGAAACAATTAGAATTGGTTCCTATAAACTTACAAAATGTTTAAACTGTGGCATTGTTTTTAATTTTAAATTACCCTCCCAAGAAGAACATAATAATTATTATGAGAATGATTATAGGATTACTTCTTCAATTCGACAAATTGATATTGAACAGAGAAGAATTTCGAGAATACCTGAACAAATTATTCTGATTTCTGAAATTTTGAATTTTAATACTAAGCAAGCATCACTGCTTGATATCGGATGTGATAAAGGATTTTTTCTCGATGAAATCCGCCGGTATGGTTTCAGTGTTTTCGGCTTTGAACCGTCCGAGATAAGCAGGAAATATTGCACAAATATTGGATTAACTATTTATAGGGATTTTAATGATATTAAGAGGAAATTTGATGTAATTACACTATGGCATTCCCTGGAACATCATATCAATCCTCTGGTTAGTTTATCAAATTTGAAAAATTATCTGAATGATGACGGTTTTATTTTTATTCGTGTTCCTGATTTTGACTGTATCTGGAGAAAAATTTTTAAATCAAAATGGGTTTGGTTACAACCGGAAAATCATTATTTCCATTTTACGATAAATAGCCTTAGCTTTTTATTAAATAAATCAGGATTTGATATTTTAACAATTCAACATAGAAAACCTAATAATAAATATACTTCAAAAAGCAACAGGCTTACTAATATTTTATTTAAAAGTTCTTTTCAAAATAAATTGAATATTAAGAAATCTATTTCGAGATTATATGAAGATGTTACAGGATTAGAAATATTTGCTGTAGCTAAGCCCCGGGGAGGCTTGATAAACAATTAAGAAATTTGTTGTAAACACTTCGTGTTCAATATGAAAAAAATAACTGAATACATATTCCTTTGTTTAATTGTGCCAATTTCTTTGAATATTATTATCTATTTTGGATTCACTTCACAATATACCGGTAATGTATTTTCAAAAGATACTTTTTTGAAACAATATAATAATGGCATTTATAAATACAGATTTTTTAGCAAGATATTACTTTTAGATACTTATAAAGCTATAAACACCTTACACGATGAAACTGAACCAAAAAAATTTATAAAATTTTTGGATGAACAAGGAACCAACAATTTTTATGCATCCTATTTTATATTAAATACATTTTTTTCTATTTTATTAGCTATTATTATTTACTATTGCATTTTTAATTCGCATTATTTCAATTTTTCCGGTTACTATGAAAAAGTGATTTCTTTTCTATTTATAAATCTTATAATGTATGTTTCTGAGTATGTTATTGTACCTTATGATTTTTCCGGATATACATTTTTTATTATTTCTTCAATTCTAACATTAGCATATATAAAACAAAACAATATATTATTAATGGCAATAATTTGCCTTATATTAATTATTTCTACTCTTAATAGAGAGACGTCATACATTTCATTAACTTTTTTTACTACATTAATTGTAACTGAAAAAGGAATAAAAAACAACATTTTTAAATTATTAATACCAATTTTGTGTTTTACAGGAACATATTTAGGATTAAGAATTTATATGGGTTTTGAAAATGGAATTCTTGAAAAAATAATAAACAATTTTGAAATTAATGTTTTAATTATAAATTTATTTATTCTGGTTTTTTGTATAGGTTTGAGCTACATTGCATTTAGAATGACATCAAATAAGATGAATAAAAGGAAGATGATGATATTTCTCTTATTAAATACACCATACATCCTGACATGTTTACTCGGTGGAAGATGGTTTGAATTAAGGCTTTTTATTCCCTTATATCTCGGTTTGATTTTTTTATCAAAGTTGGATATACATTATTTAAATGATGTTTCTCATACCATTAATTTATCAACTAATAAATAGCACAAATTTATATTCTGCAATGAGTATATGTATTTATGCGATATTTAAAAAAGGATGAGAAAAAAATAAAATTATTTATTCTCTTTCATAAATTCTTCCATGAACTTGACGAGAGCCTCGACTGCATCAATAGGACAGGCATTATAAATTGAAGCTCTCACACCTCCTACACTGCGGTGCCCTTTAAGGTTTGTCATGTTATATTTCTTTTTTGCCTCGTCAACGAATTTTGCTTCGAGTTCGGGAGTGTTCAGATTCCATGTAACATTCATCAAAGAACGGTCATTTTTGTTTTGGACAGTGCCTTTATAAAAATCAGGATGAGCATCAATGAAATCATAAAGCAGATTTGCTTTCTTAATGTTATTTTGCTCGATTGCTCCCAGTCCGCCCTGATTCAAAATCCATTTAAATGTCCTTCCGACAATGTAAACCGGAAGACATGGAGGTGTATTGTACATGGAATTGTTATCAACATGAATTTTATAATCGAGCATTGTCGGTATATTTTGTCTTTGTTTTTCAAGCCAGGACTTTTTCAAGACAATCATTGTTACACCAGCGGGCCCAATATTCTTTTGTGCACCTGCATAGATTAGATTGAATTTTGAATAATCAAGCGGACGGCTCATAAAATCGGAAGACATATCCGCAACGAGAGGAACACTGCCAGCATCGGGTATTTTATTCCAACGGGTACCGTAGATTGTATTGTTTGTGGTTATATGAACATAATCTGCGTCCTGATTTATCTTAAATTCTTTTGGAATATAATTGAAATTTTTATCATCGGAAGATGCTATGACATTTGTCTCTCCTACCCATTTCGCTTCTTTAATAGCTTTCTTCGACCATGCTCCTGTCGAAATATAATCTGCTTTTTCCCTGAGAAAATTCATAGGTACCATAAGAAACTGAAGGCTGGCTCCCCCGCCTAGAAACAGTACAGTGTATTCATCGGGAGATAGTCCCAAAATTTTCAATCCGTCGTTCTGTGTTTCGACAAATACGGCATCGTATTCCTTAGACCTGTGGCTCATCTCCATTATTGACATGCCTGTATTGTTGTAATCCATCACTGCTTTTGCTGTTTCTTCGAGAACGGGTATTGGTAGTATTGCCGGACCTGCACTGAAATTATAAGCTCTTTTCATAAACATCTCCTGAATTCAAATTCAATATATTATATAAATTCGTGTATTATCAAAAAAAAACAAAATTAACACAATTATAAAAATTTTCATAGTGGAAATCCTTCTTTTTTGCAAGTTTCAATTTCATTAATTTAGCGAATGACTGTTAATTACATTTTCATTTTAGTGCTTTTGATTGTCTTCGGGGCTTCACTGTACCGTTCCACATTTGGATTTGGGGACGCACTGATTGCAATGCCATTGCTCGCTTTATTCATCAACATTAAAACAGCAACACCGATTGTGGCATTCATAGGATTTGCTTCATCAGTTTTTATTCTTTCAAGAAACTGGCAGAAACTCGATATGAGACATATTTGGAAACTTGCGCTATTTTCGATTCTGGGTATTCCTCTCGGCTTGTTTTTTTTGAAAGGCACAAATGAAAATATCGTTAAGACAGTTTTAGGATTAATACTTATTATATTTTCATTATTCAGTCTTACCAATCCGCATCTGAATTTGAAGACAGACAAATCTGCTTTTGCTTTCGGCATCGTATCCGGAATATTAGGTGGGGCATATAATTCAAATGGGCCACCGATTATTATTTATGGGACATTGAGGAAATGGACACCACAGGAATTCAGGCTGCTACTTCAGGGTGTGTTTTTGCCGACGAATCTGTTTATCATAATAGGACATGGATTAGCGGGATTATGGACGGGAGAAGTTTTAAGGCTGGGACTGATTTCAATGCCAGTTATTTTCGTTGCAGTTCTATTGGGAAATTATCTAAACAAGAGAATTAAAGCAGAACAATTCACAAAATTAATCTATTATTTTTTGATTATTATTGGTTTGGTACTAATTATTCAGGCAACATTAAAATTCATGAAGTAATTTGATTTATGGTATCAGTCTTTTTACCAAATTTATTTGACAGCCACAATTCAATCTTGTCATGATTTCGACCAACATAATAGCCAAAGTACATTGTTATCAAAGATATTAGAAAAATAAAATTCTGAAGTTTAGGCAGAATATTATAATCAAATCCCACATCAAATATAATTATAATTGAAAAAGGAATAATGAAGTTTAAAAACATTGCCCGTTCGGCTTTTGTTGCAGGCTTGCGATAAAATAGCTTTTTTAATGTTAGTCGTTCCATTTTTACCTCCTAATAAACGGTTACTTATGAATTTCAGATAAATGTGATTTTCCTTTTTTTATAATTTTATTATATAATGTTTCAGGGGCAATATCCAAATCATCAGACCAACAGATAGTACCGATGTCTTTGTTAATATGAAAATTTTTAAAATAATTCATGTCTTTAAATTTCGAGAACAATCCTCTTCTGTTTCGATATTCTTCCAAATCCAGAATACCATCAACGCCATTTTCAAAACACAGATAAATTCTATATCCATCAATATATTTTGCATCAATTACATCGAACATAACATTTCTCTCGTTAAATAGGTTCAATCCGACGCAGCTTTTTACCAGCCTTTGCAAAATTCCAATTTTCCATTAGTTCTGTTTTATGCAAAGCTGCCCACTCAATAACCAAGCCTAAAGCCTTTGGCGGAAGTGAACCTTCCAAAATTGAAAAATCGTCTATTTTGACAGACACTTTGAACTCCCCATATCTTGCGTGAAAATGCGGAGGATTATGTTCATCAAAATAAATTGCGATAACTATACCATAAAATCTACAAATTTCAGGCATTTTAAAACCTATTAATTTGACGGTATTATTAATTTAATATTATTTGTTCAATTATCAAAAAGAATAAAATGTTTATATATAAAATTATAGCTAAGATAATTCATTTCTAATGTTAAAAATTAATTTGATTTTGAGCCTCAATCCGTTTTTTCTTAACTTTGAGAATATAACAATTCCAATTATTGTAAATGATTTTTTAAGGAGATTGTATGAAAATTTTAATTTCAGATGGAATCGAAACCGCAGGCGAGAAAATATTGAAAGACGCGGGGCATGAAACTGTTAACCAAAAATTCACTCCCGAAGAGCTTCTGCAGAGGATTCCCGAGTTTGACTGCATTATGGTAAGGTCTGCAACCAAGGTAACCAAAGAAGTGATTGATAAAGGAGGAAAACTCAAAGTCATTGCCAGGGGAGGCGTCGGACTCGATAATATTGACGTTCCATATGCAAAAGAAAAAGGAATTAAAGTGCTGAATACTCCCGGTGCTTCTTCGATTTCCGTGGCGGAACTGGCTATTGGACACATGTTTGCAGTATGCAGGTTTTTAAATCTAAGCAATACGGAAATGAGGCTGGGTAAATGGCCCAAAAAAGATTATTCAAAAGGTATCGAACTTACCGGCAAGACTCTCGGAATCATGGGCATAGGAAACATCGGCAAAGAAGTCGCAAAAAGAGCCATTGGACTGGGGATGACAGTCATCGCATATGACCCTTATGTGAAATCCACTGAACTTAATGTGAAACTTGTCTCGAAAGACGAGCTTTTGGCAAATTCAGATTTTATTTCAATGCATATCCCTTTTATTAAGACTGAGGGACCTGCTATGACTGCCGCCGAGTTTGGTAAGATGAAGAAAGGTGTGATATTAATTAACTGTGCAAGAGGCGGAGTCGTGTCCGAAAAAGATTTGCTCGCTGCATTAAACGACGGAACCGTTTCTGCCGCAGGGATTGACGTATTCGAGGCAGAGCCTCCCACGGATGCACAGAATGAATTGATAAATCATCCGAGAGTTTCCGTTACTCCGCATATAGGAGCTTCGACAGAAGAAGCACAATTAAGAGTGGGTGTTGAGATTGCAGAGAAGGTTGTCGAGTCGTTGAAGTAAATATCAAAATGTCATCTCGTGCCTGAAACGGAATCCATAACGATATTTTAAAAATCATACTTCGACTACGCTCAGTATGACAATAATAATTATCTTTTTAAATTACAACAATAAGGAAATTAAATGGCAATATTCAGACCCTTCAGGGCTTTCAGGCCTTTGCCGCAATACGCACAGGAAGTAGCTGCAAAGCCATATGACGTTTTAAACTCTGATGAAGCAAGAGAAGAAGTAAAAGGACATCCTTTGTCATTTCTGCATGTCGGGAAACCCGAAATTGATTTAGACCAGGGTATTAATCTTTATGACCCTAAAGTTTATGAAAAGGGAAAAGAGAACTTAATGAAGCTGATTAAAGACGGAATACTCAAGGAAGACCCCGAACCGTATTTTTATGTATATGCTCAAACGATGAATGGCAGGACTCAGTATGGCTTGGTGGGTTGTGCTTCGGTTGACGATTACCTGAAAGATGTGATTAAGAAACATGAAAACACGAGAAAGGATAAAGAAGAAGACAGGTCGAATCATGTCAGGATTACAAATTCACATTCGGGACCGATTTTTTTGACATACCGTGATAATGATGAAATCAATAAAATAGTTTCACAGAACACGAAAGACAAACCCGAAATTGATTTGACTGCACTCGATGGAATCCGCCATCAGTGCTGGGTAATTAGGGATAAAAACACGATAGAAAAAATCAGGACAATATTAGCCGGAGTTCCGAATTTTTATGTTGCAGACGGGCATCACCGTTCTGCAGCGGCAGGAATTGTAGGCAGGGAGAGACAAAAGGCAAATCCGAATCATCGCGGCGATGAGGAGTATAACTTTTTTCTTGCAGTATTGTTTCCTGCAAGTCATCTTTATATTATGGACTACAACAGGCTGATAAAAGACCTGAACGGATTGACGAAAGAAGAATTTTTTGAAAAGCTGAAAAAGCATTTTACATTAAGTGAGTCCCGGTTCAAGCCATCGAAGAAAGGTGAAATCGGTATGTATATTGACGGGAAATGGTTTCAACTAAAAATAAACGATGAATTACTAAATAATCCCGACCCGGTGGAATCACTCGATGTAGCCATATTGCAGAAATTTGTGAATAACGAAATACTCGGAATAGAAGACCCGAGGACAAGCAAGAGAATTGACTTTGTCGGTGGTATCAGAGGCTTGGAGGAGTTGGAAAGAAGAGTCAATTCAGGAGAAATGAAGATTGCCTTTGCTATGTATCCGACTTCCGTTGACGAGTTGATGAAAATTGCGGATGCGGGAAAGACCATGCCTCCCAAATCAACATGGTTCGAACCAAAGCTGAGAGACGGCTTGTTCGTGCATTTTCTGGATTAAAATATTAACGAAACTAAATCTTGATAAAATATAAAATAATTGATAAAATCTGTAAGATTAATACGATAAAAATAAAATAATGTGTGAATTTAATTTTTTTATCAATCTTATCAAATCTATCTTTAAATCTTGTCTCTTCAATTGTTTTGAATATTTTATTTGCTTCATCAACTAATGATTTTGTTTTATTAAGAATTTTTTCGGCTGAATTTCTAATTATTTCAGAAGTTTCTTTTGCTATTTCTACTTGCTCATTTGCAGTTTTTATTTTTTGCATTTCCTGGAGAATTGAATTCAGCGCATCCTCTGTTTTCAAGAATTCTGTTTGTTCATCCATAGCAAACCCCCTAAGTATTGTTTGTTAAAACTTTTGATTTTAAGATTAACTTTATTAATTAAAATATTCAAAGATTTTTCCGGTATTGAATCCAATAAGTTTATAGCAACTTCACGTATTGGGAACTCATCCAACAAAATATTATAGAATTCATTACCAGTTATTTGAATATGCTTTTTATATTCTTTTATAAATCCCATTACAAAATCAATTTGTTTTCTATTGTCATTTACAAATAATTTTTTTATAAAATCTAAGCCTGTTTTAAAATCATCAATTGCTGTTGAAATGACTGGATTAGGTAGTAACATTCTTGACATACTTATCAAAATATACAAACCAGGATAACCCGTATGGCTTTCTCTAATTCTTTGACAACCACCTAATAATTGCCTTGCTTTGTCTATATCATCAACATAAGATAATATCTCCCACCATTGTTCAAAATTAACATTGTTAACCATATCGAGAAGCATATCTGTAAACATTGATTTCTCCAGATATGCCAGTAATCTTTCCCGAATAGCTTTATCTTTGTCTTCTGCGGCTGAACTCTCCCTTGCAGTTTCAACCATAGTTTTAATCGCAGCTCTTCTTTTTATTTCAATTTCTTTATATATAAATTCAATTAAATAACCAAGACATTTTTCAAGAAAATTATTCCCATTAACTCTTTGCCTTACTTGTGCCTCAATATTATCAACAATGCCAGGTTTATATCTTTTAACATAATTTTTAAGATTGTTGATTATTGTATTATCATCCAATTTCTTTATTTCAATTTCATACAAATGTTTCTCATAATCTCTAGTATAATTAGAAATTACACCAATAAGAGTTAATCTATAAACACATTTGTCCCTTAAGTCTTTAATATTATTGTCACCAAAAGGTATTAACTTTTGTATTGTTTCATTCTCACCAATTTTTGCCATTTGTGGATAAATAAACTCTTTCAAAATGCTCATCATTTCTAACTTTTCAGTTTTAATACCTTGAAAAGCTTTCTTATGAAAATATAATACACGATGAGCATCCCCTTGATAAATCCAAGCAGGTTCTTTAAAATTGAGTAATTCATCCATTGATTTTGTCAAATCAAGGAATTGATTTGCATTTTCTGGACTATCATCAGAAAAAAGTATAATACAATAGGAATTAATTCTATCTCTCCCTGCCCTGCCTGCTTCCTGATAAAATGATTCAAGAGAATGGGGAATACCAAAATGAATCGTATATCTGATATTAGATTTATCAATCCCCATTCCAAAAGCTTTTGTTGATACCAATAATGGCAATTGGTCTTTTTTAAATTTATTTTGAACTGTATGTTTATGTGCATCCCAAAGATTTTCTCGTACTCCCTTCTTTTTGAAAGATTCAAAATTGTTTGGTGGTTCACCGCTATAAAATTCAACCTTATTGGGACTAATCTTTAAACCATTAACTAATTTTGACTTTACATCTATACCATATTCACCATTAACATGAGGTACAAATACTAAACCAGAGCATTTATTATCATTGTCTGTATTTACAATTTCATTTATTTGCAAATTAAATTTTTCAGTTAAGAAATTTTTATATACATTTCCTAAGGCTCCCATTTTATTTGCTGACGGTATTTTTTTTATATCAAATTTTAATTCAGCTCTGTTAAAAGTATCCGGATATATTTTCGACTCTTCATCATCAATTCCAATTTCTATTTGTACATCAGTTAAAACAGAATATGACGCAGTACCTGTTAAGGCTAAAACTATAGGTTCATGGCTTCGATAATTACAAAATTCCCTTGCTGTATTTGCTAAACTCAAATATGATGTTCTAAAATCATGCCCCCACTCAGAAACGCAATGAGCTTCATCAATTACAAGATATGGTATTGAAAAATAATTAACTAAATTCAGTAGTTGTTCTCTAAATTTTTTTATTTGTAATCTTTCAGGCGATATAAATACTAATTGATATTTACCTGCTGTCATTTCGTTTATTATTGTTTCCCTTTCTTCAGGGCTCTGTTCACTGTTAATAAAATTAATATTATCAATCATAATAGATTTTAAATTATCAGCCTGGTCAAACATTAATGAGCGCAAAGGGTCCACTACTAATGTCATCCCTGGTTGTAGCAGTGCTGATAATTGATATGTTAAAGATTTTCCGGCTCCAGTTGGTAAAAGGCCAATAACAGGTTCAAGTGCTAAAGAACGATTTAATATACCAGGTTTTATTTCATTATTTTGATTTATTGAATGAATTTGCCCTGGCCAAAAATCCTGTTTCCGAAAAATGTTTCGTAAGAAAAATTTCAATGAATTAATATTTGTATCATTAATATCGTACATTATTGGTACATCGGATTTAATTTTTCGTTCATCAAAAGGATAATAAACAGAACGAATAATAGAAGCATTCCCATTTTCATTTACTAATTGATGATAGAAACCAGAATTTAATTCATCAGTTATGAAACGCTCGTTTATTGATATATCAATAACAAAATCAAAAGAAAAATTTTCATTAAGATTGGAAATGTCCTTATATTCAATTTTTAAGAGAGATTCATTTTTAGAGACATTATTTTCTTTAAAGTCAGCAAAATCCTTATTGTTGAAGATCACAAGATTAATTTTGGGAAATTGTCTTGTCAAACCTGATAATTCAAATAAATTTTTTATATTTTCAAAAAAATCAGTTAAAGCAATTTCACCACAAGGAACATCTCTTTCAATAATACCTATAGACCACTGGTTGTCATTTAACGATAATTTTCCTTTTAACAAATAATCAATAAGAATAAATTGAATTCTCGCAATGGCAATAGGAGTTTTTACAAACACTTCAGAATATTTATTAAAATTATTTGATGATAAATTATAGTTATTAAAATAATTTTTTATTTGTACTCTTATGTCTTCAGATATACCATTTCTAACATCATGTGCGGGAATTTCAATTACAGTCCATCCCATATCTCTTAACAATTTTCTTCTATTAGTATCAGTTTCTCTTTGTTTAGGTTCATTATGTTGTTCACCATCAATTTCTATTGCAATTTTATTATTATCAAATTCGAAAGCAAAATCCACTTTTTGCCCGATATAGTCAACCCCATAACCTTGAGGGACCATCGTTTCAAATATTCTTTGTGGTTTGAATGCCTGTGCAAAATAAGGATTGATTAGTTCAGGTAGTATATCATTAAAAAATGATTTTTCTTCGTCGCTATCGAAATGCTAATTTGATGAATAATTTTGAGCTTTAAAATTGGGAGTAAAAATAAAATGGGATAATTTCAGACTTTCAAACCATGAATTTATGAATTCATCATTTAAATTTTTATCATGGCAAAATCTAATGGTTCCTGATTTATTTTCTTCTTTAATCTCCAATTGAGTTTTACAATAACTTAAAATCTGTCTTTCAACATACACGGAACATAATGTTGGCAAACCACGAGTTATAATATTATGATATACATATAATAATTTTCTAACATTCTCATCAATTGGAATAGACCTTAACGAAGTGATTACTTCTTTTGAAGAGAAAGAACTAAGAAGCTTCAGATGAAATTCTAAATTATTATTTTCATCAATTTTATCTTTTAAATCATTTAAATAGCTAAGATAAAACCCTGCATTACATGAATTCATAACTCATAGAGGTAATAAATAATATCACTATATGCAATATAATAAAATTTTTCAATTTTTCACCTCTCCCTCTTCTCCAGAATCCTCAGAACATGGCTGCATTTCTCTTTTGCACGTTTGACAATTGATTCTGCTTCATCCGTTGTTTTGTTTTTGAAATCTGTGTCTTCGATACCGGGCAAATTAATCAGGACATTTTTATAAGCACCCCAGATGCCTGTTTCAAGAGAACGTGTACCGACTTCGACATCGGATTTCGAAGCAATGTTTCCGTATTTAGCAAGCTCGAGCATAGCTTCCCAGGCACTGTCGCCGAGACGCATCGTGGTAAGAGGAACTTCAATTGCTTTTTTCAAGCCTTCCTGCATTGCAGCATTGCGGGCTGCCTGCTGTTCTTTCGTGTCTTTGGGCATTCGGACGGCTTCGAGGTAATCGTTAAATGCGTTTGTGTCGGCATCAATCATCGGAATCAGTTTTTGAGACAGTTCATACAATGGCGGAATTATTTTTTTCATCTTCGGTTCGACATTGTCGAACTTGCGAACGCCATAAGTCAAACGCGAGACCATCGTTCCAAGCCCTACTCCGAGGGAAGCAAGAAGTGCAGAGACAGAACCTCCACCGGGTGCGGAAGTCCTTGCGGCTACGCTTTCCACAAATTTTCGGACTGTGAGGCTTGCAAGAGGTTCATTCGGTTCTTCCTTAACAATGTATTCGATAATTTTCTTGTCGGGTTCGAATTTAGAAATTGAATTTAAGCCAAGCCGGTCAACGACAAGCTTGATTTTCTGGTCTTCATCGAAAATAAAAAGATTTTCTTTTTTTATGTAATAATCGGCTGCCATCAGCATAGCTCCTAGTGGAATTAAGCCGACAAGCTCGGAGCCGGCAACACCGACATTTATTGACATGGCTTCCTTCAGCACCTGTTCAAAAACAATATGAGGCGGCGTTACCAGATAGTTTGTCATGTTAATCGAAACCTGAGCCATGTTGTATTCTTCAACAAACCAACCGATAGCTTTGATTTCTTTTAACAGACCGGGGTCATCGTCTCCCCTGCCCGCTTCACGGATATTTAAGGCAATGCGGTGAGCCTGGTTGTTAGTTCCGAGTATATTAACATTGTATGCTATGAGGAAGAATCTTGCTCCTGTAACTGTTGCACCCCATTCCGGTATAAATTCGGCGGGACCGAAATCAGGCTTCCACTCAGGCTGCTTTATTCTTTGGGGTAAAGCTTCATACTCACCTTCCCTGATTTGCGGCAGTTTTTTCCGGTATTCTTTGTCCTGTGCAAATTCATAGAGATATATCGGGACACCGATTTCTTTAGCTGCCCTCCTGCCAAATTCTTTTGCACATTCGACACAATCATTCTTAGTAACACCCGACACAGGAACGAAGGGGCAAACATCCATTGCTCCCATTCTAGGATGTTCGCCGTGATGATTTCGCATGTCAATCAGTTTCCTTGCAGTTTTTGCAGAGTTTAAAGCTCCTTCGACAACAGATTCGGGTGAACCTACAAATGTATAGACCGTTCGGTTCGTTGATTTACCCGGGTCAACATCGAGCAAAGTACAGCCTGGAGTCTGCCGTATAGAATCGGCAATAGCTTCGATAATTTCAGGATTTCTCCCTTCGGAAAAATTAGGGACACATTCGACAAGTTTTCTCATAACAATCCGTTCAAAAAATTACTTTACAATACATAATTTCAAATATTTTACGTTTTCGAGCCACCTTACTAATGTCTGGTCCTGTGGAAATAGCATAGAGCCATTCTTGAAATATTTCTGTTTATCGGCTTCTGAAATATTGTTCATTTGCAGGAAAATTCTTTGTACAACGGTTTTTTTCAGTTCTTGTGCAACCATTGCCAAATCAACTTTGCCTTGATGGCCTTTAATATCGGAAACCCTGACAGTATCACCGACAGAACCTTTAACATAAGAAAAAATCAAAACAGGCGGTATTTTAATGTTATTTTTATCAAAATTGAAATAATCTGTAGCAACAACCTCACCGTCAGCAGACCCGGCAATAATTATCAGCCTTTTCCGTTCTGTATCTGTGAGTTTATTTGTATAGTTGTCAAATATTTCAGAGACATCAATACAACTGAATTTACCGAGATTTTTTCTCGATGAAGTTAAAAATTCTACGGTTCTGAACTCGTGTTCTTTGCTTAGTTGGTCAATATTTACAGTAATCTTTGCTATTTCAGTTAAAGAATCGGCTGAAAAGAGATAAGATACCGAAAGAAAAAAGAACAGGAGTAATATTGATTTTTTCATGAATAATCTAATGGATATTTAAAAACACAAAAACAATTTTGCAATTTAACACTTTTAGTAATTTAATTGAAATATAAAGAAGTAAGAACACAACAATTGAATTAGGAAAATTTTTCATAAATTTGTTTCTAATGAATTTTATAAATGGAGAAATCCAAATGCAAAGAATAATGTTAAAATCTAAAATACACAGAGCCCGGATTACCGAGACAAATTTATATTATGAAGGAAGTTTCACGATTGACGAAGAAATTCTCGAAGAAGCCGATATTCTTCCTTATGAAAAAGTGTCGGTTGTAAATATAAATAACGGTGAGCGTTTCGAGACATATGTAATCCCCGGGAAACGGGGAGGCAAGGATTTTTGTCTTAACGGTGCCGCTGCCCGCAAAGGTTCTGTCGGGGATGAAATCATTGTCATAAGCTATATAAATATTAATGAAGAAGACATTAAAAATTACCAGCCGACTATTATCCTTGTTGACAAAAACAATAATATCATAGAAAAAACACATATCATAGAGCCATTGAAAAAATTCATATCGAACTGATATGGCAGAAGAAAAGAATCTTAATCTTTGTTTTATTATATTAGCAGCGGGAATGGGCAAACGTATGCTCAATCCATCTGTTGCCAAGGTCATGTCTCTGCTCGACGGGAAACCGCTGATTGACCATGTGTTAAAAACAGTAAAAAAAATCGAAGGAAATAAAACTATCGTTGTCGTCGGACATCAAAAGCAAGGCGTTATTGATTATGTCAAATCGAATTTTGACGCAACAATCGAATTTGCAGAGCAGAACGAACAGCTTGGCACCGGACATGCAGTTATGCAAACAGAAAATCTTTTAAAAGATTTCAAAGGTGAAGTCTTGATTCTCGCAGGGGATGTTCCATTATTGAGTTTTGATACAATCGGAAATTTTATTGAAATGCATCATGAAAAAAATTCAGAAATATCAGTACTGACAACTCATGCGAAAAATCCATTTGGATATGGAAGAATTATCAGGGATACTAATGGTGATTTCATAAGAATAGTCGAAGAGAAGGATGCAAACGATGAAGAAAGAAAAGTCAATGAAATTAATAGCGGAGTTTTTTTAGTTAACAAAGAATTATTGTTTAACTCACTGAAAGAAGTATCAAACCAAAATGCACAGGGAGAGTACTATTTGACCGATATAATAGGTATTTTGAGAAAAAGGTATGCTAAGGTTTTTGCATTTGCAGGAGCTGAATTTGAAGAACTCCAGGGAGTGAACTCACCCGATGATTTAAGAAAAGTCGAAGAATTTTATTATTTTAGAAAACGATGAAGAAAAACTCTAATATTGTTAATCCGAATGTTTTGAATATTATAAAAAAATATTTGAAAGAACTTAAAAAAAATGGAATAGAAATAACAAAGGCTGTTCTTTACGGAAGTAATGCCCGTGGAGAACAGCATAAAGACAGTGATATTGATTTGCTTTTAATTTCTCCACTTTTTGATAATGGCAGCCTTAATTATGCCGGTAAAATCTGGATGCTGACTAAGGTTGCAGATTATAAAATAGAGCCCATAGCTGTCGGTGAGAAAAGATATGAAGAGGATGATGTTACACCGTTTCTGGAAGTTGCATGAAGAGAAGGAATAGAAATTGTTTTACCATAAATTTGTTTTATGCTGAAATCAATTAATCATATCGGAATTGCAGTCAAGTACCTCGATGAAAGCATCGAGACATTCAGGAAGATTTTCCAATTCGACGATGTTCACCGTGAAATTGTCGAGGAGCAAAAAGTCGAAATTGCTACATTCAAAGTCGGGGACGTAATGCTCGAGCTAACATCTGCAACAGATGAAAGTTCACCGATAGCAAAGTTCATATCAAAAAAAGGAGAAGGAATTCATCACATTGCATTTGAGACTGACGATATAAAAAAAGAACTGGAGCGGCTTTCAGGAAATGATTTAAAGTTGATAAATCCCGTACCTGCCGAAGGAGCACACAATATGCTCATAGCATTTCTCCATCCGAAATCAACTAATGGTGTACTGGTTGAGATTTGTGAAAAGAAAGAAGATAATTAATAAAATTTTCTAAATTAATCAATCACCATTATGGTGACGATAAGTCTTCCCCTGGGAGGCAACAGAAGCAATTGCTTCCTCAATTCTATCATGGTTGCCAAGGTAATATTTATTTATTGGTTTCAAATCATCGCTCAATTCATAAACAAAAGGGATACCTGTAGGAATGTTATATTTTAAAATATCATCGTCTGACATGTTATCGAGATATTTCACAAGAGCTCTCAGGCTGTTTCCGTGGGCAACAATTAACGATTTTTTACCGGCTTTGACAATTGGTGCAATTGAATCATGCCAAAAAGGGATAAACCGGTAATAAGTATCCTTAAGACATTCGCCGAGCGGAAGTATGTCTTCGCTTAACTCCTGGTAGCGTGGGTCTTTTCCCGGATATCTCGGGTCGTCTTTTGTAAGAAGAGGTGGTCTTACATCATAACTCCTTCTCCATAACATGACCTGTTCCTCACCGTATTTGTCCGCAGTTTCGCTTTTGTTTAATCCCTGCAAAGCACCGTAATGCCTTTCATTCAGCCTCCAGGATTTTATGAAGGGAAGCCACATTAAGTCAAGACCGTCAAGAATAATCCACATGGTTCTGATAGCTCTTTTTAAGACTGAAGTAAAAACTATATCAAAAGTATAGCCCTCTTCTTTTAAATGAATCGCGGCTTCCCTGGCTTCCTCCATGCCTTTTTCCGACAGGTCCACATCGGTCCATCCGGTGAACCTGTTCTCATTATTCCAGGTGCTTTCGCCGTGCCGTATCAAAACCAATTTTTTCATTTCTAACCTTGTAGAGAAAATATTTTTGAATAAAATAAATTTCCAAAAAAAGCCTGATAATAAAACAATCAGGCTTTTAATCATATACTATTTTAAACGTTTGGGACCGGCTTTTATTACTTCGTCGGGAACTCCTTCTGTAAATAATTTGAAGTTCTCAATATACCTTGCCGCAAGAGCATCATACTTCATCCAGTATTCATCCTTGTTTCCCCATGCATTCGAAGGCTCCAGTACATCATCAGGTACATCAGGACATGTTACGGGGACTTCGAAACCGAATAATTTATCCTTACGGTATTTTGCTATATCAAGCTTTCCGTCAAGGGCGGCATTTAACATGTTCCTCGTGTGACGAATGCTGATACGTTTGCCGACACCGAATTTTCCGCCAACCCATCCAGTGTTTACCAGCCAGCAGTTAGCTCCATGTTTTTCCATTTTCTGGCGGAGAAGATTTGCATAATAAAACGGATGATGCACCATAAATGGAGCACCGAAGCATGCACTGAAAGTTATTTCAGGTTCAATACCAAGCCCTATTTCGGTCCCGGCGATTTTAGATGTATACCCGCTAATAAAATGGTACATTGCCTGGTTCATATTAAGCTTAGCAATAGGCGGAAGTACACCTGTCGCATCACAGGTCAGAAAAATCACATTTTTCGGATGAGTTCGTGTCATTTTTTCAGGAACAGCATTAGGTATATATTCGAGAGGATAAGAAGCCCTTGTGTTTTCTGTCCTCGATTCGTCATCCAGGTCAATCCTCCTGGAAGTAGGGTCCCAAATTACATTTTCGAGAATAGTACCAAACCTCCTGGTACATTGATAAATTTCAGGCTCAGCTTCGGCTGAAAGACGAATCACTTTAGCATAGCATCCGCCTTCGAAATTGAACACACCTTCTTCACTCCAACCATGCTCATCGTCGCCAATTAATTTTCTCCTGGGGTCGGCAGAAAGAGTAGTCTTGCCTGTACCGCTTAAACCGAAGAATAGGGCTACGTCGCCTTTATCACCGACATTTGCAGAACAGTGCATTGCCATAACATCTTCCAGAGGCTTCAGATAATTCATGACAGTAAACACTGTTTTTTTGATTTCTCCGCCATAGCTTGTTCCGGCAACGATGGCAAGTCTCAGTGCAAAATTAATAATTAAAGCAGTTTCTGTCCTGGTACCGTCAATCGAAGGTTCACATTTGAAGGAAGGAGATGCAATGAGAGTGAATTCAGGAACATGTCTTTTTAGCTCATCCCTGTTATTAATTTTTATGAACATGTTCCTAGCGAAGAGGCTTTGCCATGCTGTATCAGTAATGATACGAATAGGCATCCTGTAATTGGGGTCGGCACCGACATAACAATCCTGTACAAAAAGCTCTTCCCCCTGCAGAAATGCCTGAAGACGTGATAAAAGGTTCCCGAACTTTTCCTGACTAAAAGGCCTGTTATAAACTCCCCACCAGATTTTATCTTCAGTTGTTTCTTCTCTTACGATAAATTTATCATTCGCTGCACGTGCTGTCCATTTACCTGTATTAACAATAAATGGACCTCCATAAACCATATGCCCTTCACCTCTGAATACGGCTTCCTCATACAAAGCAGATGTGGGTAAATTCCAGAAAACATGGTCGAGATACTGCAAGCCATGGTTTTTTAATTTAAAATCACTCGCAAGTTCTCCAGCGTGTTTAATCGCAGGAGTATCAAATTCAAGATATTTCGTCATAGCCAATCCCTCACTAATTTTCTAAGTCCAATATATAATTCATTCGGAGAATTCGGGTCAAGTGCCCATTTTATTCTCTCGATGCCTTCGGTTATATCTTTAACTGAACCGCAGGTCGAAATCCTTAAATATCCTTCCAATCCGAATTCAACTCCCGGAACGGTTACAACTCTCACTTTATCAAGCAGGAAGTTCGCAAGTTTTGTCGAGTCCTTGTCATAATGACTGAAATCGGCAAAACAATAAAACGTTCCATCCGGTTTGGTTGCATGTACACCATCGAAAGCATTTAATCTGTCTATCAATATATTACGGTTATTTTCAAGAGTTAATCTGAGGCTTTCTACAGAGGACTGCACACCGTTTAAGGCTCCGACAGCCGCTTTTTGCATTACAACAGAGGGGCCTGATGTCTGATGTGACTGTATATTTGTCATAACTTCAATTAATTTTTTATTGGCTACCGCCCAGCCTATTCTGAAACCTGTCATTGCATATTGTTTTGACACACCGTTTATGACTATGAGCTTTGAATTTTCTGTCAGGTCTTTAGCATAATTGTAACAATTTATTGGTTTTCTGCCGTCAAAAATCAACCTGTGGTATATGTCATCCATTATAAGATATAATCCCCTTTTCTCGCAGAATTCCACAATATCTGCAATAAACTGTTCCGAATACATAGCTCCCGTCGGATTATTCGGACTGTTAATAATCACACACTTTGTATATGATGTCACAAGTCTTTCAATATCACTCAATCTTGGATAGAAAGACCCGTCTTCGGGATAGCATGGCACAGGCACTGCCCCGATGAGTTTAGCCATCTCCGGGTAGCTTACCCAATATGGTGCCGGATAAATAACTTCTTCCTGTGGATTAAGTATTGCCTGCAGAGCACACATGATTGCCTGTTTAGCTCCGCTCGATGCGATTACGTTTTCGGGCGCTACTTTCCTGTTATAAAATTCTTCGGTGTAACGAATAATAGCCTGCTTTAAAGCTGGAATACCGTCAGCAGGGGTATATCTGACTTCACCTGAATTAATAACTCCGGCAGCAGCTACGAGTGCATCGAGAGGTGCTTTACTTTTAGGCTCTCCACCACCGAGATGAATAACGGGTTCACCCTTATCACGAAGAATGGCGGCTGTTTCATTGAGTTTAAGAGTTGCTGATGCACTTATTGACTTACCAATTAAACTGAGACTCATTTTCCTGTTTATTCTCCTATTGTTCAAATTATTTGTATTTTATTTATATTTTTTTCGATATAACTATTTATAAATAATAATAAACTTCAAAATTCAGAAAAAAAGCGATGAGAAGCAAATTAATTGATTACAGGCAAAAATTTAACTAATAATTATTCATTCTTCAAAATTTTCCTATATATTCTAGTCTTATTGTCCTAATAAATCCATTGCTCCCAACATAGTGACTCATTAAATCTCTTCCAAGAAGCTCGATTGTAAAATCAGGAATAATCGAAAAACGGAAACTGGCATTAAATAATCCTCTTTCTTTCATAATAGTATGATTTTTTTCATCGAGGTTTGTATTAAATTCTAGATTTAATGATGCATATTTTCCGATAGTTTGTTCAATTCCGAAATAAATATTTGGAATTCTGTTAACAGGAAGAGGCTCTAATGAATAATTTAATCCTCCATGCAAAGCAATATAACCTAATAACCATGAATAATTTTTGCTCAATGAGGCATAAATACCGGGCGACATTGTCTGAAATCTTTTAGCCGAATAAGCTCCTCTGCCTTGTGAATCGAATCCGAGCAAAATTGCAGGCATTGCTTTTGACTCATCGAATATCCTGATTTTAAGCAAAAGACCCGGGAGACTTTGCCATGATATATTTCCACCGCCAATTATGTTGTTGCCTCCAAAACTTATCCCCATATTAAAATATGAAAAAGGGGATGCTTCAATCTCAGTCATAATTCCCCCGTTTTCAAATATATCAGCATTGACTGAATATGCTCCCTTTGGTATTATACCGGCTGTAGGCATATCAACAATATATCGGGATTCATACCTTGCCCTGCTGCCTGAAGAGCCTTGAGCATAAACTGAAAACCATCCTGCGAAAAATACTATCAGAATAAATAAGTTCTTACCGTACATCATATTATTTTCATCAAATTTTAAATAAAAAAATCCTGGTTTATATCTTATAAACGTTATTATTTTTACTTACATTAATAGCTCATTTACTACGTTACTAACTTTAGTTTAGATACAGAAAAACATTTTGTCTAATAAATATTACAAAATTTATGCCTAAGTTAATTGCTTTAATATTAGTCTCTGTCATTTTATTAGCTCTCAAAGGCACCGGAAAAGTAAGGACTAATCC
>DAHXMP010000131.1 GCA_027371665.1 Bacteroidota bacterium
TACACCTGATTTCGATATTAATGATTCTTTAAAAAATTTTGATAATGTCGATGACATTATTTTTGATAATGATTGTGTATGGATGTGTAATCGTAACTTAGGTATTCTTAAATTTAGCAAAACAACAAATGTTAATTTCTCAATTAAAAAAACTGAAAATATTACGACTTACAAAAATTTCCCCAATCCATTCTCCTCCTCATTCAGCATAGTATTCACAAATAGCACTGTCTCTGCTGTTTCAATAGTTCTATACGACATTCTCGGCGATAAAATATATTCAAAAGAGCTTGGCTTTCTCGATAGTGGGCAACATGAAACAATGCTCGAACCCGGCACTGACATAAGTCCCGGCTGCTATATCGTTGCTATAAGGTGCGGTGCTTCTGTTCAGTATTTGAATGTTCTTAAAGAATAGTGAATATTTTTTTTCTCACAACAATTCCACCACCGTAACGCCGGCACCACCTTCCGGGAGTGTGCCTTCGCGGAATGTCAGCTTCGACGGATGCATCGCAAGAAATTCATGTATAGCTTTTCTCAAGGCTCCGGTGCCTTTTCCATGAATAATGGTAATGAAAGCCACATTCGCCATCAGGGCATTTGAAATAAATTCGTCTGTTTCGTTTAGGGCTTCGCCTGCTCTTTTCCCCCGCAGGTCGAGCGTTGTCTGCACATCGAATTTTATATTGTTGGCTATGGATGTCCCCTTTTTTGCCTTTTTCTGCTTTTTGACTAAGATTAAGCCTGCCAAAGGCAGTTTGAATTTCACTCCGTTGAAATCGCAGAGTGCAGTTCCGTTCTCCGGGTATAATTCAAGTATGACACCCGTTATAATCGAATCTTCCGATGTAACATGGTCTCCGATTTTAAATTCCCGGACTTCCGGCTTTGATATGTCATCGGAAACAGATTCTTTAATTTTCGCTTCTATATTTGCTTTTTCGGCATGAAAGCGTGATTTAATCCCGGCAATGCTTTTTTCGCCTTCCCTTATTTCCCTGATTGTGTTCTCGATAAGGGCATTGGCATTAGCGAGAATATCATTGGCATCTTTATAAGCATTGTCAATCAGGTTCTGCCTTTTTTGCTTAATGTCTTTATATTTTATCTCATAATCTTTCCTGATTTTTTCGGTCAAGACCTTTTCCTGCTCTGCTTCCATTCTCAGTTCTTCTGCTTCGGATTTATATTTTTGAAGCATTGAAATACTTTCTTCGAGTTCGGAATGTTTTGTTCCTATATATTTTTTCGCCCTGTCGAGTACCAAGGATGACAAACCGAGATTCTCAGCCAGTTGGAAGGCATAGCTGTTACCCGGTACACCCTGCAAAAATTTATATGTCGGCTTCAATTGCGATTCGTTAAATTCGAGCGAGTCGTTCTCTATTTCAGAGCGGGTGAGTGCATAAGTCTTCAGCGATGAATGATGAGTCGTCGCAACAAAAAATGATTTAAGCTCCAGGAAACTGTCCAAGATTCCGGAAGCGAGTGCCGTTCCTTCCTGCGGGTCAGTCCCGGAGCCAATTTCGTCAATTAATACGAGAGAATCTTTAGTCGAATATTCGAGAATATTTTTAAGCCGTATGATTTGCGAACTGAACGTGCTTAAATCGTTTTGAATAGACTGGTGGTCGCCGATTGACGAAAAAATGTTCCTGAAATTCGTTCTGCACATACCGAGCGGAAAAATTCCGCTCAAAGCCATTGCTATATTCAGTCCCACGCTTTTCAAAGCTACGGTCTTGCCTCCTGCATTAGGTCCCGAAATGAGATGTCCTCTTTTCTCATCGGCAAATTCAATACTCATCTGGACAACCTTGTTCTTCCCTTTGGAATGAACGAGAAGAGGGTGTTTGATATATGTCAGTTGTATTTCGTTTTCATCTATGATATCCGGTTTCAAACCCCCGAATTCCATTGCATATTTTGCCCGGGCATAGAGCGAATCGAGATGTGCAATAATATCCATCGAACCGAGAAACGATTGTGCCTCGTCTCCTATTTCAGCCGTCAGGTTAGTTAAAATCTTATAAATCTCTCTTTTCTCTTCGCTCAAGAGCAGGGATAGCTCGTTATTCATCTCTATAACTTCCGCCGGTTCCATGAAAACCGTAGAGCCTGTCTGGGAAAGCCCGTGAATAATTCCCTGTATGTGTCTTTTATGCTCGACCTTAACAGGCAGAACGAATCTACCTTCCCTCAGTGAAATAAACTCTTCCTGCAGAAGGTCATCGCCTGATACTTTCTTCAGAATCGAATTCAGCCTGTGCCTCAGGCGTCCCGATTTTTCGAGAATTTCTTTCCTGATTCTTGCAAGCTCTTTTGTGGCATTGTCTCTTACTTCCCCCGTTTCGTTAATCGTGTCCTCGATATGTTTTTCGAGCAGTCTGTTGTCATGCAGATTTGACGCCTCCTCATTCAAATTGGGATATGTATCTTTTCTGCTCACAAAAAAGCTTTTAATTAGCCTCGAAGCCCTAATTGAAGCATTTAGGGACAAAATTTCTTCGGGCAATAATACGGCATTTTTAACGAGAGATTTGTATAATTTCGGACGTATATCCGAAAAACCTTCGAATGGGACATGCTCGTCGAGTGAGAGCAGGGCAGTCATTTCTTCGATGAGGATGTGCTCAAGCTTCAGGTAGAAATAATCCTCCAAAGGTTTAAGGCTAGATATAACTTCTTTTCCAGGTTCGGAAAAGCAGTAATTTGACAGGAAATTGAGTATGACGGGAAATTCAAGCTGGTTCAGTGTTTCGTTCAGTAAGAACTGCTCTTCATCGTTGGTGTTTTGCTCCATTATTAGCTCAATAATTCTCTGACAAATTGCTGAACCTTTGCTCCGTCAGCTTTCCCTTTAAGTTCCTTCATCGCAAGACCCATTACTTTGCCCAAGTCTTTTATATCAATTGCACCGGCATCGGCAATAACTTTGCGGATTATTTCTTTTATTTCGTCATCGGATATTTGTTTCGGGAGAAATTCATCTATTATAGCAAGTTCCTGCTTTTCCTTGTCTGCAAGTTCCTGCCTGCCTCCCTGGATGTAAAGAGCAATGGCGTCTTTCCGTTTTTTCGCCGCTGACTGCAAAATTTTCAGCTCGTCGTCGGTATTCATTTCCCTGCCGGCACCGCTTTTGTTAAATTCGATAATCGCTGCACGAATTGAACGCATCGTGTCCAGCCTTACCTTTTCGCCGGACTTAATTGCGTTCTTCAGTTCTTCATTTATTTTTTGCTCGAGTCCCATAGTTCCTCTTATTAATTGATAATTGACAATTAACAATTGAAAATTCTACAAAATTACTGATAAAAATGAAAGAAATCTCAAGATTTATTTTATTGAAAATAATTATGGTATAAAGACTAATATCATCTAAAAATAATTTTAGCCGGCAATAATTCAATTTCAATTTCGTAATAGCAGAAAAATAAATCTTAATGCTAAAAAAAATTAGAAATATCGAGTTGAATAGCGGAAGAGTTAAAATAATAACTCTTTTGTTGTTACTTTTTTATGTGAATCTCAGCACTTTTTCAGTGATTCATTTTCATATTCATTTGCTTGAAGAGCAAACTCATTCAAAAACTCAACACACCGTAAATATTTCAGTTCCGCAATTTCATAAAGGATTGTCGGAAGACGGGGAATGTCCGCTCTGCATCTTTTTGACTCAATTTCACAATGCTTTCCTGAAACATGACAATACACAAATAATTTCTATTTCATTCATTGGAACAATTCAATCTAAAATATTAAATATATTTGAACCATACAATTTACATTTCGACAGCCGCTCACCTCCAAGTTTACTTTATTCATAATCGTTTAGTTAATAAATTACAATGACATGCTTCGACTCCGCTCAGCATGACATCATTTAGTAAGAAAAATTTTCTGATTTTGAAACAGTATAATTGAATATAATTTTAAATAATTAAAAAATAATTTTGATAATAAATATTAAATAAAATATATAATATGAATAAAATAAGGCTATTACATAGAGTATTTTTTGTATTTTTTCTTATTCTAAGCCAAAAAGCCTTGAGTGTTGAACCGCCTCCTTTATCGAATACTATAGAATATACTGTCTATGTTTACGACGCAAACGATAAAGCCCCAATGAATGCAGCAAGTGTTTATATTGTAAGGGATGGTGTTACAATCAAGTTTCAGGCTTCTAATGCAGCCGGTATTGCAACTATCCGCAACATAATACCCGGCAAATATATGCTGTACGTAACCTTTTTGGATTACAACAATTACTCTGCCCAAATCTTGATTGATAAAGAACATTTTATTGATTCTGTTGGCATGACACTCAATAAAGGCATTACAACAGATACCGTCAGCGTTATAGCAAACCGTGTGACCGAAGAACAGCCAATCAGTCTAAGCAACGGTGTCCAAACGTTTAATGCCCAGACTTACCATGCCGCACCGACTTCGCAATTATACAACTTAATGCAGGAAAAAGTCATAGGTGCCGTGAAAGCTCCAACAGGCGAAGTCCATATTCGCGGCATGCACGGCGAATTTACCTATTATCTCGATGGTGCTCCCATCCCTCTCGGTGTTTTCGGCGGCTTGAATGAAGTCATTGACCCGAAAGTTATTTACAGAATGACAATGCTTACTGGCGGCGAGCCCGCAGAATATGGAGGGCAGATGGCAGGCATTATGGATATTCAGACGATGGTGCCTTCGACCGATTTACATTTTGATTTTTCCACATATGGAGGAAGCTTTCTCGTTTTTAACGGGACAAGCCCCTTTTCCCCCGGCAGCGAAGTGTCTTATGGACAGTCGAGCAGTGTTCCCGGGGACACTCTTGGCGGCAGGGTGGGTCCTTTCCGTGCATTAAATTCAAACGGGCAGTTCCTCTCGGCAAGCCAGAGAATCGAATCCTTCGGTTATTATCTGTCTTTTTCCCGCCAGGAGACAGACAGGAGAGTTGACACTCCCGTCCCGACTCTTTATAATGACCATGGAACGGATTACTTTGCCTTCGGGAAATTCGATTACCTGCTTTCACCCAATGACCGCCTGACTGCAAACCTGAATTACAGCATAACCCATAACCAGGTGCCTTTCGACAGCCTCGTGCAGGGATTTTCCCCCGCTGGCCAGATGAGCTATAATTCATTCCAGACTTTGTCATATTATCACCTGATTTCATCCGAACAAAATGCGGGAAAAGATTTCAATATAGCCTTCTTTGCAAGGCAGGGTGGTTTGAATTACGCTCCCAGTGCCGTCAGCCCCGTTAATTTTCAGTTTGCCGGCGACAGCACTTATTATGCATTATCCGAAAACCGCAATTTCAATACATTGGGTATCAGGAGCGTCCTGAATTACAGGCTTTCCGAAGAATTTAAGCTCGGTTTCGGTTTTAACCTGGGCAATACGACAGGCAGCGAAGATTTCTCTTCGAGAGACAGACTCGGCAAGCCGGGTCCCGAAGTGAAAGACAATTTCACGGGCTCCGACTTCGGAATCTATGCTGAGGAAGAATTTCAGCCTCTCGACTGGTTCAGGCTCGATGCCGGCATCAGGTACGACCAGCATATAGCCCCCGATGTCAGCATGCAAACCATGTTCAGCCCGAGAATAAAATTTAACTTCTTCATAGATGAAGACAATACTCTGCTCCTTTATTACGGAAAATTATTCATGCCGACAAATATCGAGGGTTTAAGGCTGCTCGCAAGCAATATTACCGGTTCCGGCATAGCCACACTTCCAGAAAAGGACGATATGTTCGAAGCCGATTATATCCATGCTTTCCCTTTTGGGCTGACAATGAAAGCCGCCGCCTATTACAGGTACGCATCTCCCGGCTTGGATGACCAGACCATCGGCTCCAGCGCCGTGAAAACTCCCGTCAATATCGCCCAGGTTCACACAACCGGGCTCGAGCTTGGTTTATCATATTCATTGCCCGAGAAATATTTATCCGCTTACCTGAATACTGCTCTCAATCATGCTTACGGTTCGGGTGCCATCACGGGAGGCTTCCTGCCCATCGAATCCGACGGTTCAGCCACCGACCTCGACCACGACCAGAGGCTAACTATGGTGCTTGGCATCAATTATCAGCCCGACGATTATTTCGTAAACTTAAATGTTAATTACGGCTCCGGCTTGACAAACGGCAATCCCGAAAACATTACATATCAGACGGGATTATTCGCTTTTAATTCCGCGGCACACGTTTCTCCCTATTTTACGATCAACTTGGGCGGGGGATACACATTCCACCTCGGCGGCGAAAAAACATTGGAGCCGTCTTTGTACATAAACAATATCTTGGACAGGAGCTATATAATCAAGGGTGCTTATTTCAGCGGTGCAAGCTGGGGAGAGCCGAGAAACGTGAGTCTGAAGCTTTCGCTGCATATTTAAAAGAGTCGTAAGTCGTCAGAAAAAAGTTAAGCATAGCAATTATATAAACAAAGCCTATATTGTCTTAACCGTGGTTTCCGTGATTTTTTTGTCATTCAGAATTTATTTCAGAATCCATCGCCGTCAACCTGCATCCACACAAATTTTATCGCAAAGCCGCAGAGCCATATCCCGACAGTCATCTATCATCTATTTGTTGTTTCTAATCTGCTCCCGACTAACGACTGCTAACTAACAACTATTTTCTATTTGCTATTAACTATTATCTATCTGTACCTATTCCTAATTTCTCATTCCTAATTTTTTTTCGGTAAACGGCTAAAGGATTTTTTGCTTTTATAAATCTTTTTGCTATATTAGTGCAGTTATTATGTTTTACTATAAGGAAACATATTGAAAAAATACATAAGAACTTTTTTGTCCCAAATCCCGCAATGCCCGCCAGCCCGAAGAATATACTATCTTCCTTTAAAAAGTTCTTCAGTATTTTTTTGGTTATATAAGGGTGCTCTGATTAAAAAAAAGCTTTGATGTTAGATTTTTTAAGGAATTTTAATAAAAAATTAAGTAATAATAGATCTTACAATAACAAAATTTTTTTAACTAATTCTAAGGAGTGTGTTATGAAAAAGTTCTATTTAATATTTTTAGGATTACTTATTTTATCATCTGCAGATATCTACTCACAAAATTTTAATAATATACGTTTAGGTATTGGCGGTGGGGCTTCGATTGGCATTAATGAGTCGAAAACAAGGCCGATGGATTTTTCAGCCAGAGCTATGCTAAGGGTGCCATTATCATCAATGTTTTCCGGAGACGTCGGACTTGAATACCTTACAAATCATGGAGAAACCTGGGCACCCGGTAATTATAAAACACAAATTATTCCCTTAGATGCCAGGTTGCTTTTTACTCCCTTAACTTCGGATAATTGGATGCCTTATATTTTTGCCGGTTTAGGTTTTTTTAATTTCAATGTTTTGGAAAAATCTCCGCTTGCCGGTCCCGGAACTCCTATGAATGGCTGGGGTGGCTTAGGAATTGCAGGCATAGGCATTGAAGCAAGACTATCTTCGAATTTTTCATTGGACCTTCATTTTTCAGGGAGCAGGGCATCCAATGACAATCTGAATACCGAACAGGACAATATTAATGACGGTTATTGGAGCGGTATTTTATCTGTTATCTATTCTTTTGGCAATCCAAACGTTGATACTGACGGAGACGGTTTGAGCGATGCTTATGAAAAGGAAATAGGTACTGACCCCAATAATCCCGATACTGACGGAGACGGTCTTACTGATGGCGAAGAAGTCAATAAATACCATACAAACCCTTTAAACCCGGATACTGATGGAGACGGTCTTAAGGATGGCGATGAGGTGCATAAATATCATACAGACCCGTTAAAGCCTGATACCGATGGCGATGGTTTGACTGATGGGCAGGAGGTTTTGACCTATCATACAGACCCGTTAAATCCCGATACCGATGGCGATGGTTTGACTGATGGGCAGGAAGTTTTGACTTATCATACAGACCCGTTAAAGCCTGATACCGATGGCGATGGTTTGACTGATGGTGAAGAAGTCAATAAATACCATACAGACCCGTTAAAGCCTGATACCGACGGTGATGGTTTGACTGATGGCGATGAAGTTCATAAATATAAAACCGACCCCTTGAATCCTGACACCGATGGCGGTTCCGTTAATGACGGTATTGAAGTTCATCGGGGTACCGACCCATTAAATCCTAAAGATGATATTACTCCGAAGAAAGAAACTTTCAAGACTGAAATTGGAAAGTCTCTGGTTCTTGAAGGCATTGTTTTCGAAACGGGGAAATATACAATCCTTCCGGCTTCTGAACCTATTCTGAATAAAGCATTAAATACTTTGGAGGAAAATCCTGATATTATAGTAGAAATACAAGGATACACAGATAATGCAGGTAACAGAGTTAAAAACCAGAAGCTTTCTCTTAACAGGGCTAATGCTGTCAGAGATTGGCTGGTATCACATGGCATTGATGCAAAACGTTTGACTACTAAAGGATTCGGACAGGAAAAACCGCTTGTTCCAAATACAAGCCCGGAAAATATGCAAAAAAACAGAAGAATAGAATTTGTCAGAATCAAATAGTACTTGTTTTTTTAATTATCGGGATTATTTATGAAACTTCTTATCCCAAGAACATTAACTTATATCTAAAATATGACAAAAAAAAGCACCCCGGAGATTCCAGGGGTGCTTTTTTATAAAAAAATTTGGATTTGCTAACTATTGTTTATTGATGTCATTCCCGCTTTCATTAGTAATTAGTAATTGCCTTCACTCATCCACGCTAATTTTTACGCAAAGACTTTAAACCGCAAAGTCCGCTGTATTGAAACTCCATTCCTCAGAGGAAGGGTCAGGATAGGTGTAAAAAAACATTTGCAAATTCCGAAAAATTTTGCTAAGTTTATGGTAATACTACGTGTTACACACATAAGAAAAATGAATAAAATGCTAAAGAACTTTTTTGCAGAAATTCCCTCAATGCATACTGGCACTAATTTACGGGAAAATACCCGAAAAAATTTTTTTATATTTCCTGTTCGGTGTTATTTAAAATGTAAAGAAAAAATTAAGATGTTAAAGATAAATAAAATCTTCTTTTTTCTATTTTTTTTATTTCCCTCATTCTATATTTATTCACAATCGTTACACTTAACAAAAACACCACAATGGGTAAACATAGGTGATTTAGATATTTCTGGTAATCAAATTACTATTGAAGCTAAAATTACATCAGACAGAATGAATTCTTTGAATATTGTTTCAAAGCACACTGACGAATCGAATGTAAATTATAATCTAAGACCTGGTCAATTTGAAATAAATTCAGGTGGTAAATTTCACGATATATTGCTTGATGCTTCTTCAAAGCCAATCAATAAAACCTATCATATTGCTGGTGTTTATGATGGTAGTATGGTCAAACTTTTTATTAATGGTTGCTTAGTGGCTTCTGAGTCAGCTTCCGGAAATTTAGTTCAGAATAATTTGAAAACTTCAATAGGTCAAATGTCCTCTGGAGATCGTGACGAACAATTTTATGGTTACATTGAAGAAGTCAGAATCTGGAATGTTGCAAGAACTGAAGATGAGATTAAAGCAAATATGAATGACTTGCCGAATCCAACACAACAACCAGGACTCATTGCCTATTATAAATTTGAAGGTGCAAATCCATATAAAAATTTGCAAGGGGATTCTGTTTGGGATGGTAATCCTATTGGCAATCCCGATATTGTTAATAATCCTTATAATAATTTCATTAAACCATTTTCAATGGATAGTATAGAACCAATTTATGTAAATAATTCAGATAATATTAAAAGTAAAATTATAGTCCATGTATCTGGTGGTTCTCATGATTATGAATATTCTCTTGATA
>DAHXMP010000137.1 GCA_027371665.1 Bacteroidota bacterium
GCTCACAAAAATCAGAATTCAGACAAAGCCCGATTTATATACTATTCCAAGTGAAATTACAATAAAAAATGAAAACGGTGACTCCCAAATCATCGAAGATGATTCTATAGTCAATATTTCAGGTACAATATATAACGGGGGTTATTGCCAATTTGACACTGTTGAATTTCTTGTTATCAGAGAATATGAAACAGGAAAAGATACCGTTAAATTAATGATCCCCGGTATATGCAACAGTTATCCCTTTTCAGTTAATTTTAATGTCGGACAAAAGCCGGGAGTACACAAGGTAACATTGATAATTGACCCGGATTTTATATTGTCGGATGCAGACTGGAACAATAATACCAGTATCATTACTTTCGATGTTCTGTCGGAAGGCCTGTTACCGGTTGAACCGCTCTCATTCTGGGATACGAAAGTTACAGGACCGGTCTTCAGGGTAATTGACCCAAAGTGCAGCAATATTGTCACTTACAGATTTGATATAAGAAACAGCCTTGATACGCTGATTCCTCCTGTTTACAGCTCGTCTGAAAATGAAATACATGATTATAAATCTTACATAGACTGGAAACCTTATGTCAGGCTGGATACCAATCGTCCTTACTGGTTGGTTGCTTATAAAACAGGAAGCGACATAAAAGGAAAAAGTAAGGTTTTATGGTTGCCTTTTAACTCCAAGACATTGAGAGATGAGGGGTTTGTGAAATTAACGATGACAGGCTATGAACATCTTACACAAAATAATCTCGACAGCCTTATTGTTAAAGGTGATAATAATACATCTCGAGTACAAATAAATAATTTGTCAATACCGTTTATTGTTGATGGAGCCAACGGGGATGGATTAAGCACTCCGAGATATGCAAAAATGATTCTGAACGGTAAAAGCTATGTAGATACTGTTGACCCTAGCAATGCCCCTGTTGGCATGAATTTAGTTGTCGCATCGGGGATGAACGGTTCATTCAAAGCACAAAGATATTATGAAACATGGGCAATGTATAATGATTTCACAACTGCAGAAAATTTTGTTAGATTTCTTAAAGATTCAGTTGATTCGAACGATTATGTTCTGATTGCTTCTTGTGGCTCTGCTTTCAGGGCTTTTTGGCAAAACAAGCATCTTTATCATAATAATATTGGTTCATACGATTCACTTAAAGCTATTCTGACTGAATATGGCTCTAAGCTTGCAGATTCAATTCCTGAAGAAACAGATACAGAACCCAATTCATTCGTGATGGTCGGTAAGAGGGGAAGCCCTGTGGGTTCAATTCCTGAAGCACTCGATACAAACGGAGGTTTAGCTCATATATCAGGTAACATAATTATACCTTTTATGAAAGGAACATTAATAACTCCTGTATTTGGGCCCGCAAAAAAATGGGCATCATTTACAGTAATTGGCTCCTTACCGCCGGACGAATCAAAATACAAAATTTCGATTTATGGTATTTCTTACGATAAATCTAACATTCAATCCCTAATTGAAGAAGATACATCAGCTTTTATAAATTTGGATAATATCCCGGCAGAAAATTTTCCATATATTAAAGCAGAAGTGGAAATGTCAAGATTGACAGATACTGCCAATCCTTATATCAGTTCAATCAACTGTGATTTTATTCCTACTCCTGAGCTCGCTATGGTTAAGGAAAGTTGTAATCCGGTTTCAGATACAATAATGCGAGCTGAAAGCTCTGACCTGCCTTTCACAGTTCAAAATATTTCAAAAAGAGTTTCATCAGTTCCCTGTGATGTCAACGTAACCATATATAATAGTTCACCTACATCTTCAGCAACTTTTTCATTACCGTCTTTGGACATTGACCAGTCAAAGTCTTTCGATTATACATATAATACACAATTCCTTGAAAAAGTGAATAATATAATCGCACTGATAAATCCTGAAAGAACATTAAATGAGCTTTACACTTTTAACAATACAAAACAGCAACAGCTAATAGTTTATGAAGATACAACGAAACCAACTATAGAACTTTTTCTCGATGGCAAGACCCCACACGACGGAGATTATGTGGCAATTAAACCGAAATGTTGTTGAACCATTGAAAGGATT
>DAHXMP010000175.1 GCA_027371665.1 Bacteroidota bacterium
TGTAAATACAGCCAAAAGGCTCAAATAAAAAAATTTCTTAATAATCACGTTATTACTCCGGTTTATTTTCTGATTTGTTTGCTGGCGGGTTAAAGACCGAATCATCAATCGGTATATTAACTTCGGCTTTTTCAATTATCATTTTTGTCTGCAAGACACCATTATTAGTCTTTTCCATTATATATGGTATCATCAAACCATTTACATTCCTATAATCTTTAAAATAAGTTTCTAATAATAAATCCTTAGATTCAGGCATCCTTACTATGGTTTTCTGCAGCAACTGCAGAAAAGACACTGTATCCACATACATATCGGTTTTGCTCGAATCCGGAAGAATTTCTCTAATAACATAACATAACCTGCCTTGAGTCGTATCCTTGCCGATTAGTCTAAGTTTTATCCCCTTGCTTTTATAATCAAACAAAGGATGAATGGGATAGTAATTCTGATATTTTGTTTGCTCGAAAACTTCCTTTGTCATACTAATCGCATCATACTGGTCTGAGATTTCGTTAATATACCAGCCTCCTGTCAAATTTATCGCCTGAATAACTCTTTTTCCCATTAATTCAAATTCAAACCGGTTCAAAAAAGGTTTCTTATTATATGCTACAAAAGTACCCGTAACACGGCTATAAATTAACTTTCCACTGATTTTAATAGTGTTTATATTTTCAATGCTTTTTCCTCTGCCTCTTGCATCAAATACTTTTTCAATTATCTTGTCAACAGATTGACAATAAATATAACCGCTGACAGCAATAAAGAAAATTACAAATCCAATAATTCTTTTAATCATATTTCAATATTTTTAATTTACAGAAATGTAAACACTTATTTGTAAGTAACGAATAAATAGCGTTATAATTTCAAAACTATATTTTGTTTATTCATTCATTATGTAAAATGTTCCGTCATATAATTCAAAATTATAAATTGTTGCCAGGAGATACTTTTTTGAAAATATTATTGAGATGATAATAATAAATTCAATTTATCGTTGAATTCAGAAGCTTCTAATCCTTTAATACCGAATTCTTCGAGCAGGCTGTCTTCAGGCAATTCTGCTTTCATCATTCTTTTCAGTATCGAAAGTTCTTTCTTTGAAAAATTTAACGACTCAAGAAGATAATCTTCAAAAGCTTCATAAGTTACAGGTACAATCGGCTTAATCAACTCACCCATCTTATTTGCATAGACTCTGATTTCGTACTGGGCATGTTCGTCCAATCTTAGTTTTATAAAATGCAGAAGATTATGCAGGTCAATTTTCCAGTACCATTCAGTATAAGTTGATAGAGGTAAATTTATTCTTGCAAGTTCTCTTGCAATATCCTGCCCGAGAAAAATCTGGTATTCCTCATATAATTTTTTTTGTGTTTTATCGAGAGTATCTTTTATTTTCTCAGCTTCTTCTACAGGAAGCCTCGTATCTGACCTGCCCTGACGGTTTACCTGGTTTTGAGTCCTGATTTGCTCCAAATCAGGCATATAAAATTCATCTTTCATCTCAGAATACCTCCCGCTATATTCGTTAACATTTGCTGTCCTGTGCCTTATCCATTGCCTCGCAACAAAAATCGGAAGCTTAACATGGAATTTAAACTCAACCATCTCAAACGGGGAAGTATGCCTGTGACGCATCAAATACCTTATAAGTTCCCTGTCAGCCCTGACAGATTTTGTCCCTTTCCCGTAAGAAACGCGTGCTGCCTGGACAATTGCGTCATCGTCCCCCATAAAATCAACGAGACGTACAAAACCCTTGTCGAGACAATCTATTCTTTTCCCTCTCATTTCATCTCTATTTTCCATGTCTATCCTCAAAATTTTGAATTGAATACATGGCAAAAATAATGATGTTTTTAAGATAATTCCAATAAACTTTACAAGTTTTGTTCGTATATTGCATTTGGATTCATAAATATCAAGACGTTAAGAAGATAATTTTTTTCTATATCTTGACTTCGCAACTTTTTATGAATTTTACCGTATGAGAAATAGAATATTTTATGTATAACAAAATTTAATACAATATAATGGG
>DAHXMP010000186.1 GCA_027371665.1 Bacteroidota bacterium
TCAATAATCTCATATTCATTTTTTTTCCGAATCAATATTAATCCCATTTCCAAAAAATAAAATAAAACTTGTCATCGAATCGAGAACAAAAGAACAAAAGCTGGAGCCTGTTTTCGAGATAGTTATTACTCCCTCCGAAAATGGAATCATCAGGGAAAATGTTACGGATAAAAATGTCAGGGTATATAAAAGTTTTATCAGTGGAGACTCCCATGACAAAGTTGATGTTGTTATTCTCGGGGAAGGTTATGATTCTAATGAAGATTTGAAGTTCCTTGAAGATATGAAGAAATTCACTAAAATTTTCTTTGAGCAGGAACCATATAAAACATATAAAAGCAAGTTTAATATTTACGGCATCTATAAACCATCCCAGGAAAACGGAACAGATAATCCTAATAACGGAGTTTATAAAAATACGGTTCTATCAACGACATTCAATTCACTTAGTTCGGACAGGTACTTGCTGACCGAAGATAACAAAGCAGTCAGGGATTTGGCTGCACATGCTCCTTACGACGCTATTTACATTATGGTAAATACAGATAAATACGGCGGTGGAGGCATTTATAATCTTTATGCAACTTTTGCAGCAGACAATGTATGGAACGAATATATTTTTCTGCATGAATTCGGCCACTGCTTCGCAGGACTGGCGGATGAATATTATACCTCTGATGTATCCTATAATGATTTTTATTCGAAAGGTATCGAGCCGACAGAGCCAAATATCACTGCACTGCTAGATAAAAACAGTATTAAATGGAAAGAATACTTAACACCCGGAATCGAACTTCCAACTCCATGGAAAAAAAATGAATATGAGATTATTGATAACGATTGGATGAAAGAAAGAGCACCACTTATCAAAAAAATTTCATCTTTAATAGCTACAAATGCTCCTAAAGAATCGGTTAAAGCAGCTGAAAATGAGTACTATGTAAAAGAGCAAAAGCATGTTGATATACTTGATAATTTTTTTAAGAAAAATCCTAGCTGGGGTAAAGTCGGTGCATACGAAGGAGCGGGTTACTCGTCCCAGGGATTGTACAGGCCTATGATTGATTGCATTATGTTCAGTAAAGGTAAAAAGCCTTACTGCAAAGTGTGCGAAGAAGCCATTATCAGAATGATAAAATTTTATACTGAATAAATTCAAACTTTCTTTTTGTCATATTAACTTTTTTTTTACATACAATTAATTGTAAAATGTATCTTGGTATTGACTTAGGCGGTACAAACCTAAAATCCGGTATTATAGACGATAGCGGTGAATTAGTTTTTCAAAGCTCCCAGCCGACAGACGCAATAAATGGGCCCGAATCGGTCATAAGCGATATCGAAAAAATATTTAAGCAATTAAGTTACACTTATCCCGAAATAAAAACCGTTGGAATTGGTGTGCCGGGAGTAATAACCAACGAGGGTGTAATAAAGGTATCTCCCAATCTTCCGGGTTGGATTGATATACCATTAAAAAAACTTTTACTCGGTAAAATCTCTCTACCTATTTCAATTGATAACGATGCAAATGCCGGTGCATTGGCTGAACTCGAGCTCGGCAGCGGTAGAAATACTAAGAACTTCTTATATGTTACGCTCGGCACGGGTGTAGGCGGCACGATTATTTACAATAATGAAATCTTCCGCGGAGAATCAGGCGGTGCCGGTGAAATAGGACATATGATTATTGATATGAATGATACGTCAAAATATGATATGCCCTTCAGAAAAGGAACACTCGAGGAATTAATAGGAAGAAAAAAAATCATTGATTTGGCTCTTAAAATTCTTCCTGAGTATCCTGATTCGATATTAAATACAGTTACCGAACCTGATGTCAGCTATATATCCGATGCAGTTTATGAAAATGACCCGGCGGCAGTAGCATGCTTTATAAAAACAGGAAAAATTCTGGGAATGGGCTTAGCATCTGCAATGAATCTTCTCGATATTTCAATTACGATAATCGGTGGTGGAATATCAATGTCTCATCCTTTATTATTCGACACGGCACTCGAAACCATAAAACAACGTACACTGCCGACAATCGCTTCCCTTGCCGAACTAAGGCTCGCCCGTTTCACGAAAGATGCCGGCGTCATAGGTGCTGCGATACTCGGCAAAAAAGCGATGTAAATTTTTTAATTTACAATTTTATTTATCTACTAATATTTTTAATAGCAGGGAATTTGTGCCATGCTTGAGTTGAATAAAATATATACCATTATCAACATCTGAGCAATCCCAGATAAGGTAGCCGCTGTATTGGTTAATTTTTTCAATTGTAATTTTTTCTTTCCCTTCGATTTTCTTTCCATATATATTGTAAACATCTATTTCATCTTTGTCTATATCTATGCTCCAGTCCCAATAAATCAATGACTGAACAATATTTATTGCAGGCATCGGATATGGAGGATAAGCATATAAATAATTATAAACTTCGATTTGATTATCTTCTTTCACATCTGTAATTCCAAAATCGCTGAGCTTGGCTTTATAGACTCCGGCACCACCGGTTGCAGCGAAAATATATCCATCTTTTATTAATAGTTTTTCTATGTATGTATTGATTAATCCTGAATTGATTTGAGCCCAACTTGTACCATTGTCTTTTGATAGATATACTCCATTAATCTCTCCTGATGCAATTGGATTATCATTGTTATAATAATTTGAACTAACAAAAATACAACTGTCATAAATTGCAATCGAGCTAATGTTAAGAACATTTGTTGAATCAATTGGCAAATGAAACCACTTAAAGCCATTATTAGTAGAAAAATACAATCCACCTTTAAAAGTACCGGCATAAACTTTATTTTGACTTGAAACCATGCAAAAAATACTCGAAGAATCTTTTAAAGTTGAATCAATTTGTTCCCAATCAAAACCATTATCTATAGATAAAAAAATTCCATTATCTGTACCAGCAAAAATTGAATCTCCTTTTACTAAAAAACCCGATATAAAGTTTTTTCTAAAAATCGTATCCATTTCATTCCATTTATCATTTTGAATGTCATAAGAAAATAAGCCACCGCCCGTACTAACTAAAATATTTTTCCCGCTAATTGCAAAGTCTCTAACCCAAGTATTTGTCAAACCATCATTGGAAGCATGCCAATTATTTCCGAAATCCGACGATATATAAATACCTCCCTTCATATACATACCTGCAAAAATCCAGTTGCTGTCAATGGCTATCCTTGTAACAGAAGGGACTTCTGCAAATCCATTATTTAATAACGTCCAATTGTCGCCGTTGTCAGTCGTTGAGCTGATTCCGTTGCCCCAGGTTCCCGCAAGCATATTGTTACCATCCAATGCAATATCAAAAACATGAGTTGCTGTTAAGCCGATATTAGATTGTATCCAGCTTGCGCCGTTATCTGTGGATTTGAAAACACCTTCTGTCCAAGTCCCGGCAAGGATATAGTCATTATTTGCTGCCATACAGATAATGTTTTTGTCATTCAATCCATTATTAGATTCAGACCAGCTTGAGCCATTATTTGTTGATACATACACGCCTCCCCCAAAAGTACCCGCATAGAGATAATTCCCTTCAATCGCTAAGCTCTTAACATAAGAATAAGTCAAACCTGAATTTGATTCTGTCCAAGAATCTCCATAATTTGAGGAAACGAATACACCGCCTTCCGTACCTGCAAAAATATAATTATTAGTAATTAAAATTGAATGAACGGACTTATTAGTCAAACCGGAATCCTTTTCTGACCAGGTAATACCATTATTAGTTGATAAATAAATCCCTCCTCCGTACATTTTTCCATCACTACCTATCGCACTTAAAAAACCTGCAAAGATATTATTACCATTTAAAGCAAAACAAATGGGTTGGTCTGATTTTAAACCTGAATCTATTTTAATCCAATTTCCTCCATTGTCAATTGATATATACAAACCATACCATGTGCCAGCTAAAATGTTATTCCCGCTAACTGACAAACATTCGATATTATCAGATAATAAACCATTATTAACCGTATCCCAATTTACACCGTAATTAGTTGATAAATATATGCCTTTCCCTTCGGTCCCTACAAATAAATTATTGTTCTTAATAACTATACATTTAATGTTTAATATATTCGGCATACTATTATTTATATTTTTCCATTTATTACCATTGTTTGTTGATAAAAATATGCCACCTGTAGCTGTACCTGCAAAAATATTAATATCATTAATTATTAGGCTATTTATATCACCTCCCGTTGGACCATTTGTTTGCTGCCATTGAGCATTTAAAATTGAACTGATAAATAATAGAACTATTATAAGACTATAATTTTTCATTATCTTAATCCATTTATTTAATAAAATATTTTCTATTGTCAGATTTCATAAGTATTTTAATAATCATAGGAAATTGAATTATTAATTCCCTATGATTAAACTTTTAACGATTCTCATTTAAACTACTAACATCAATAATCCTAAATTTATTTTCCACAAAGAATATTATGGAATTGTAGGATTACACGGTGTATGATAAATATAACATTCACTTTCTGTCCCCGGAACAGTTGGAACATGTATTTGCCAACCTTCTAGAGTACAATTTATGCTTCCAACCATATGATGCTCATAACTTGTTCTTACATAATGACCACCATGTTCATCTGCTTGCCAACACCACGAATATGTCTCTTCACAATAATTATCATAATCACATGCTACATAATATAAAGTAATCTCACCAAGATATTCAATACACTGAATTTTCCAACATACCCAATGATTCATTGAATTATATGCTTGATTCGGACATGGTGGTGCTGTCATCGGGTCACATAAGTATGTGTACATATAATCCCAAGTTGAAACTTGCGATTCAACTTCCTGTAGCACTTGTTGAAAAGTCCATGTTTGAACACACGGAGGTGTCTGAGGTATTTGCAATAGCCCTATTACCGATACACTGCTTGGGACAGGTCCGACCGAACAAGATACACAAAGGTCAACCTGGTACGGACAACCATTTATTGTCATGTAAACTGTTCTCGGTGTGTAGCCATCCGGGCATTGTGCTATTGCTTGACCTTGAAATACGAAAAAAGCTGTAATTGCTACTGCTAACAAAAAGAAAATATTTCTCATATCAAATCTCCTTAAAAAATTGTTACAAAAATAAATTTTAATTATTTTTGCTCTTTGTCCGCATTCATGTTGCGAAAAACTTTCGTGCGGATAAGAGCTTTTAGCGTAGGGTCGTCGGACTCTTCCGATGACTCTATTTTTATGTACCTGATGCTCTATGCACACTGCATGCAAGCCGGTTTTCTTTCTTCTAGATTTGTTTGTCCCGAATTGTGCCTCCGAATTAGTTAATGAAAATGTCATCCTGTGCGTAGTCGAAGGATTTGCGTTTCCAAAGACTAACATTTTCACATTTCGACAGAGTTTATCCCGAACTTGATTCGGGACTCAATGTGACAGAACTTAAATTGTACCAATCTAAACAACTAATCCTAACGCTTCGATACCTGAACTAATCAGGCTTTGCGGCTTTCGCCGACTTATATATGAAAATATGTTTAAAGAACATATAATAAAATTCGAAATATGTCATAAGTAATATAATACATTCCTATTTATATTCCAAAAAAAAAACAATAAAATGCAAGTTCTTATAATTATTAATAATTACAGAATCAATCAAAAACTATAGTTTTTATTGTATTTTTAAAACCCGCATCGGAAGCCATGTTTTAATGGTAAATTTCTCTCTCTCAAGCAAACAAGCCTCATCCTGTGTATATAGAATTATTTCTGAAATAGTCAGCCATATAATATTCTTTGTCTAAAATCCGCGAAATCGAATAATCCGTCAAATCCGAGATTCTGACAATTAGCGTGAATGTTGATTCCCGGTAATAAATTTTTCGGCACTACTCAATCTAAAAAAGTATTATAAATTACAAACACCTTCCATATAAAATTAAATCATTTCTCATATTTTTTTTCTAATTTTGAAATTTGATTTTTATGAATTTAATCGGTGTGTACTATGAAAAAACAAATATTAACAGATAAAGCTCCATTGCCGATAGGGCCATATTCACAGGCTATCGCCGCAAAAGGTGAAATGCTTTTCATATCGGGACAGATTCCGATGAAGCCCGATGCTTCCCTTGCCGGTGATGATATAGAAACACAAGTAAGACAATGCCTCGATAATATTTCGGCAATTCTTGAAAGAGCCGGGTTTACAATAATGAATGTCGTTAAAACGACTGTTCTTTTGAAAGACATGAATGATTTTGCAAAAATGAATGAAATTTATGCTAAATATTTTGGAGAGAGTAAACCTGCAAGAGCTGCTTTCCAGGTAGCAAGACTTCCGAAAGATGTCCTTGTAGAAATAGAAGCTATTGCGATTATAGATTGATATGATAAAAAAAAAAGCCATACTGAAAATCATAGTTGCCACAATTTTCCTTTTTGCTTTTTTACCAATTTCCATCATCTGCAAGGGAAGCAGTGATACAACAAACATTGAGAATACGGTTGTTGTTATAAAAGACAGTTCGGATATAAAACCTTTTACAATGACAAAATCACCCTTACTTGCCGTTGGCTTATCCATTATACCGGGTGCCGGACAAATTTATGTATTGATTAATCCTGAATTGATTTGAGCCCAACTTGTACCATTGTCTTTTGATAGATATACTCCATTAATCTCTCCTGATGCAATTGGATTATCATT
>DAHXMP010000198.1 GCA_027371665.1 Bacteroidota bacterium
TGGTAGACGCACAGGACTTAAAATCCTGTGGGCTTTCAGGCCCGTGTGGGTTCAAGTCCCACTCCGAGTACGGAAATAATATCACTTTTTAATAATTGATTTGATTTATTTCAATATCAATAAATGCCTGACTGCCCTCAATCCATCTGATATTGCAACAACAGTATAAATACCTGAAGGAAGGTCCTTAGTATCAAAGATAAATTCACCTTTTATGCTATAAAAAGTGTTTTTATTATTTATTTCAAGGCTGCTTGATTCAGTAATTGCTACACATGTACCGAGCATATCGTATAATCCTCCCGTAATAGTCGTTATATTATTTTTCAAACTATTATATAGAAATCGGCATCGTACAATGTTGCCTGCAGGATTGGGATTCGGTTCTGATATTTCAAAATATTGTAATGACGAATCCCCTGTTGACAATAAAACAGAAATCCCGCAATTCGATAATCCTGAAAGATTGTCTCCGACACAATTACCTAACAAACCAATAGTCAAAGAAATACAGCTATCAGAAATAAATAATGAATCTGTCAGTTCTCCAAACCTATCGGGAGAAAAACATATAATCAGTTCTTTCGTTTCACCGGGAGCAAAGTTAAGAACAAACTGGCTCTGAGGCACAGAAAACTCTGTATTATTCTTAAGGGAAACGTTCCCCAAATAATAAAGTTCAGTGCTGTTATTTGTCAAATCAACAGAGAGGCAATTGATTCCCAAACGCCTGACAGACCCAAAGTTAAATATCCCGTTATTTATTGGCGGATTAGATGACAGTGTGAGTTTACTATCACTAAATTCTACATCAATCGTGTCGGATGTTGCAACACAGCCTGAATAAGTTTTGGCATTGACATAATATTTTCCGCTTTTGGAAATTTTCAATGAATTTTTCTGAGTGATAACAAAGGGACCTGAAGGTAATAACGACCAATCATATTCATCGAAACCGGGAGTTGTAACTAAAGTAACAGTATCTCCCGCACAAGGTGTACCGCTAAGATTAGTTATCTTAATATTAGTATCAATTTGGAAAACATTTATTGTATCCTTTTGAATACATCCTTCAGGTGAAACTGTTTCCACACTGTATGTGCCTGGCATTCTTGCATAAATATCTTTAGTAGTATCACCTGTACTCCATTTATAACTTTTGAAACCGTTTCCTGCAGATAAGAGAACTCTATCAATATTGCAAAGGTACTTATCCGGCCCCAAAGAAAGAACATTCATTGTAACATAAGAAATATGAATAGTATCCCTGACTTCGCAATTCCCCAATCTGGCAATGACCCAATAAGTACCAGTGTCTTTTACCATAATTGACCTATTCGTGGAGCCTGTGCTCCAGAGGTACGGGTCTTTACCATATCCTGCATCGAGTTCGGTAGAATCCCCGGGACAAATAGATAAATCATCTCCGAGATTAAGGCTGTTATAATCCGAAAAGAATCCGTACGAACACCCTGTCCTCACATTCCCTTCCAACACCCCAAGATGGAAAAAATCTTTATCATTTGACACGATGATTGTCCTACTAACAGGAACTTCATTTGTATCGAATGTTAATCTTGCATACTGCCAATAACCGTTTGTACCCGGGATAGAGGCAAAATCAGAAGATTTAATGAGATTGGTATCACTATTTATTGAAAAGCCGCCAATGGCATTGCTTGTCGTAAAAATCATCAGGGAGAGCAATTGCGGAGTTGTCCTTGTAAATGCGACCTGCCTTGAGCCGGTACACTTTATTTGAGGTAATAAAGCACTTCCGAGTTCACATCCGATACCCGATATTTGATAAGCATACACAGGTTTATCGCTTTCAATATGACATGAATTTGTATTGTCCAAAAGAATACCCAGGACCTGTCCTTTATTAATATTATATGTCGAATAATTCGGGGACCATGCACTGACATTTGTTTTATCCTCTGTTCCTGTAATGAAAATATATTCTCCCTTTTCCAGAAATCCTTTAACAGCATTATACTCTGTTCCTGTAATGTTAACCGGTACGAGCTGGTCTCCAACCAAATCCGCACACCCTGTCAACCCATTAAGCAAGTCATCCTTCAGGGTAATTGCAATCGGTTTATCTGATAATACCTCGGAACCATCAGGGTGTAAGGAAACGTATCCGATTATGGATGCCGCTGAATAAGTCTGTCCTTTATTTAACAATATTTTAAACGGCACTCCTGCACTATGCCCCACTAAATCCTTAGTCGGATTTATTATAACACTCGTACTGTCATTTACTGCCACAATATCATATGCAAAATATGGTTTTGGCGTATAATTCTGGTCATTATGAAATACGGTTTGTCCCGGAATAATAAAATGCGTTCCCAGTGCATTCTTACCTTTCAGGGCAAATAATTCGGGATTGTAGTTCGTTTCGAGGCTGGCAACTTCATAATAAGCCTGGATTGGTTTAGATGCTTTTATGTAGATCCCATAATTTAGTACCTGGTTTGGAGGTTTATTTTCTATTTCATCTATGTATGTCGTCAGATCAATAGTTTGTGAACTGTTGGCTGAAATGCTAACTTTGATTTCCTTAAATGAAGGATTAGCGGGCTGTGTTACTGTTACATCGGATGAATGGTCGAATGATGACATCCGTAAATATATTGGCCTGTCAAGATTTTCACTGCCATTCCGCGACACTTCCGGTGCAACGAACCAAAATTCTGTATCGGTTTGGCAATTAGCATTAGCCGTAAAAGATAAAAGAGCAAGTGTAAAGAAAAATATTTTTATTTTCATTATCAAATAATGCTTTAACAACCATAAAAATAAGAACAGAACATTATATAATATAATTGCTGTTTACATAGTTTGTAATATAAAATAATCCCTAAATTCAAAATTTGTTTCAAAATATTTAAAAGAAACTTTATTTTAATATTAATAACAACTAAATAAGGAAAAAGTTTCAAAAAAATCAAATTTCAA
>DAHXMP010000207.1 GCA_027371665.1 Bacteroidota bacterium
TTCCTTAACATTTCCAACAAGCGGAATCATTATTTCAGGAAGTACTTTTTTCCCTTTTTTGATAATATTAACGGTTGCCTCAAAAATTGCGCGAGCCTGCATCTCGGTTATTTCCGGGAACATTATTCCCAGCCTGCATCCGCGTAAACCGAGCATGGGATTAAACTCATGAAGGGCTTCTACCCTGTCTTTAACGGATTGTAAAGAAACATTCATCGCTTTTGCCATTTCTTCCTGCCCGGCTTTGTCGTGAGGTAGAAATTCATGGAGGGGCGGATCTATCGTTCTAATAGTTACGGGTCTTCCGTCCATCTCTTCAAATATTCCTTCAAAATCTTTCCTCTGCAAAGGGAGCAGTTTTGCCAAAGCCTTTTTCCTGGATTCGACAGAATCGGCAAGAATCATTTCCCGCATAGGCTCTATTTTCCCTTCACCGAAAAACATATGTTCCGTCCTGCAAAGCCCTATTCCTTCAGCTCCAAAGGAAACTGCATTTGCAGCCTGGTCCGGCTGGTCTGCATTCGTACGTACTTTTAGAACGCGGTATTTATCTGCCCATTCCATGATTTGTTTATACATTTGATAGACCGAAGCTTCCTCCTCATTAATTGTTTTATTTATCAGAACGGATATAACTTCACTCGGCTTTGTGGGTATATTTCCGCTTATAACCTCACCTGTCGAACCGTCTATTGATATGTACTCACCTTCTTTCACAACAATATCTTTCCCTTCGACTCTTATATCCCTTGCCTTATAATCAATCATTAGAGAGCCGCAGCCTGCAACACACACCTTACCCATCTGCCTCGCAACCAAAGCCGCATGAGACGTCATGCCCCCGCGTGCAGTCAAAATACCTTCAGCCGCATTCATTCCACCTATATCTTCGGGTGATGTTTCAATTCTGACAAGAATTACTTTTTCGCCTTTCTTTGCCCATGTCTCTGCATCTTCGGCATTAAAAACAACTTTCCCCGTAGCTGCTCCCGGACCTGCATTTAAGCCTTTTGCCAATAATCTTCCGCCCTCGAGTGCCTTCTTTTTCTCTTCAATGTTAAAGACAGGCCTTAGTAATTGATTTAACTGGTCAGGTTCTATTCTTAATATTGCTTCCCATGGCTTAATCAATTTTTCCTTTACCATATCTACTGCAATTTTCATTGCTGCCATAGCTGTTCTTTTACCTACTCTGCATTGAAGCATATATAGCTTCCCATCCTGTATTGTAAACTCTACATCGAGCATATCTCTGTAATGAGTTTCTAAGATTGAACGTATTTTCAACAAGTCATTATATGATTTTAAATCTTTCTCGGCCATTTTTGTAATCGGCAGTGGTGTCCTTATTCCGGCTACAACATCCTCTCCCTGGGCATTCATCAGAAACTCACCGTAAAAAATATTCTCACCCGAAGCGGCATCCCTCGTAAAAGCTACACCTGTACCCGAATCCTCTCCGAGATTTCCGAATACCATCGCCTGAACGTTAACTGCGGTTCCCCACCAATCAGGTATATTATTGAGCTTCCTGTAAATGTTAGCCCTGTTGTTCTGCCAAGAGCCGAACACTGCACCAATAGCTCCCCATAACTGTTCCTTCGGGTCTTCCGGAAAATCAATACCTGATTTTTCTTTAATTGCTGCTTTATATTCACCGACCAATTCCTTAAGGTCTTCAGCTTTTAATTCGACATCGAGATTAACGCCTTTTGCTTTTTTCTTAGCTGCCAGGATTTCTTCGAATGGGTCAATATCGTCCTTACCCTGTGGCTTAAGGTCAAGAACGACATCTCCGTACATAGAAACGAACCTCCTGTAAGCATCATATGCAAATCTTGGGTTATTCGTTCTTTTTATTAATCCCTGCACTGTATTATCATTCAAACCAAGATTTAATACCGTATCCATCATGCCGGGCATCGAA
>DAHXMP010000211.1 GCA_027371665.1 Bacteroidota bacterium
AGGAGCAATTATGGTCCTGGTAATTTTTGTAATTATGTTATTAAATCGGCAGTAGGTATAGGAACATTGCTATCGGAGGGAATCGGAGATACTATAAGGGTGTCTCTCACAGCCGAGCCGGAAAATGAAGTTGAGGTTGGAAAGAATATTCTCCGTTCACTTGGCTTGACACAGAGAGGCATAGAAATTATTTCCTGTCCGACCTGCGGAAGGTTAGATGTTGACCTGTTTAAAATCTCAAGTGAGCTGGAAGAATCGCTGAAGGGTATAAAAAAGAATGTTAAGATTGCTTTGCTTGGCTGTGTAGTCAATGGCCCGGGGGAAGCCAGGGAAGCCGATATAGGGATAGCGGCGGGTAAAGGAGTTGCAATGTTATACAGGAATGGTGAAATTTTACGTAAAGTAAAAGAAGAGGATATTGTAAAGGAACTTTACGATGAGATTATGAAAATGTAACTTTACGAATTTTTTCAATTTTTACCATTTCATAATGTTGATTTCGTCAACGTAAACAGTCTGTTTATTCCTGTATAGCGACAGGACTATTGCCAGGCCCACAGCAGCTTCGGCTGCAGCAACTGCCATAACAAAAATTACGAATATCTGGCCGGCAGGATTATTAAGATAAATCGAGAAAGCTACAAGTGTCAGGTTAACTGAGTTTAACATAATTTCGATTGACATAAAAATTATTATAGCATTTCTGCGGGTAACAACTCCTATTGTTCCGATTATAAACAAAATTGCCGACAGGCCGAGGTAATATTCAAGTGGTATTGTTGTCATTATATTTCCAAAATTAAGTTATAAAAAATCAATCAATTTTTCTTTTTGCAAGAACAATAGCTCCGACAATTGCTAAAAGCAGTAATAATGATATTGCCTCGAAAGGCAGAAGATAAGAACTGAACAGTACATTTCCCAGAAATTCTATTGTTCCCTGCGAAGGCTTTCCCGGAGCTTTAATTATCCTAAAGGGCTGTGCTACTATTATAATAATAAATTGAAGCAAAAGAATAGCTGAGAGTAATAATCCAATACCTTTTCGGATATTAAGCTTTTCCTTCAGAGATTCTTCATTACCAAGATTTAATAACATAATTACAAAAATTACCAGGACCATAATTGCTCCTGCATAAACAAGCACCTGTATTACAGCTATAAATTGTGCCTGAAGCGTCAAATATAAGCCTGCAAACATAAAAAACAGGAAAACGAGTGATATTGCCGATGTTACAGGATTTTTACTGCTTATTGTTACAATACCGCTTGCGATAGACAAAATACCAAGAATGATAAAAAATATTAAAGTTAAACTCAAATCAAATGCTCAAATTAATCTGACAGAAAATAATAATTTTCAAAAATAATCAAAATTTAACTATAGACAAATCCTACGGCAAGAAAATTTAAAGAACCTTTAAATATTAGGGATAATTAATAAAAATTTTAACTAATTTTGCCTGATTATATTGAACAAATAAATAAATTTATCGGGCATGGGCACTAAGAAAAAGAAATCTAACAGAAATCATAATTCCGTGCAAAAAGATAAGCACGTAAAAACAACTCAACCTATTACAAAGAAACCTACAAACTGGAAAAAAGTATTCGTTGTTTTAGCGTCAGTATTGTCAATTGCAATCGTAGGATATATATTATACAGCGGAACAATTAAGTACAACCTGGTGTTTTGCGACGATAACATTTTCGTTCTTAATTTCAACAATTTTAATAAAAATGTCGATAATATTAAAACATCGTTCGAAAAAACTGTCGGTACAACTTATTACAGGCCCATGCTGAATGTCTCATTTATTTATGATGCATTAAGAGCAGACCCGAGTATACCGTTAGAGCAAACAGCACCCGTTTACAGGGCTACCAATGTTTACCTGCATTTGCTGGCTTCATGCCTGGTTTTTTTATTATTCGTCAAGCTTAAATATCCATTGGTGCCATCCCTTCTTTTTGGTATGCTGGTGGTAGTCCATCCCATACTTACTCCGGCAGCCGCCTGGATTTCCGGCAGAAACGATTCTATGATTACGATATTTATTGTTACATCCTTTATCTTGTTTCTTTTTTATATCGAATCGAAAACGGTTTGGCGAGTCATAATTCTTCCATTGCATCTGTTATTTTTTGCATTAAGTATCTTTACAAAAGAAATTGCATTCGTTTATCCTCTTGTCTGCATTTCTTATGTATGGTTTTTCAAAAAGGACAGGCACATATTCAGGATGAAATATATCATAGCAACAATCGGCTGGTTCGTTGTCGGTTTTATATGGTTTTTTATGCGTCTAGCAGCAATCGAGAATATTAAAAATCCTGATGAAATAGGGCTAGGCCCAATACTGATAAATTTCCCGACTTTATTTGCAATGATGGGCAAAATCTTTTTTCCGGTAAAGATGATTGCACTTTCAAGCTATGAATGGTTCTCGATTGCAACGGGAGCAGTTGTAATTGTTGCTCTAACAGTTTATTTAATTAAATCAAAGAAGCTTGACAAAAACAAATCATTTTTCGGAATATTATGGTTTGCATTATTTTTATTACCGACTTTCCTTGTGAGAATAATCTATGTCGGTGACTTTTTCGATTATGCGGAACACAGAGCTTATTTGCCGATGATAGGAATTCTTATTTTTCTTATAGAAATCCTGATAAGTTTAAAAGTAGATTTTAAAAAACCGATAGCAATCGCAGTATCAGTAATAATTCTGGGTACTTTTACCGCCAGGTCCTATGTTTATGCTCAGAATTTTGAGAACAGGACAACGTTCTGGACTCATATGATTGACATGTACCCGTTGAAACCGAGGGGCTATCTCGATTTGGCAAAAGCATACTTTGCAAATGATGATTTGGTAAAAGCCGAATCCCTGTATAGGAGGGGAATTCAATTAAATCCGAATAATAAAAATCTGTATATTGATGTATCCGTGATTTATTTAAAATGGAATAAACTGCAAAAAGCTGAACAGTATGCAAGGAAAGCTGTTGAACTGGATTCTAATGATTACCTTGCGAATTATAATTATGGCAAGGCCCTGTTTATGCTCGAAAAATACAGTGAGGCATTAAGATATTTTGAAAAAGCGTGCATGGGTAATCTCGCTTTTCCGCAATGGTTTGTTGATTTGGGTGTTACTTATTATCAAAATAAGATGTTTGATGAAGCAGTTCAATCCTACCAGAGAGCTATCAGTATGGCTGAAAGCATGGGACAGAGTTTCCCGATTGCACTTGCTTATTCGGATATGGGTGCGGCGTTTGCACAGATGCATAAACAGCAGGAAGCTGTTTCCTGCTGGCAGAAAGCCGTTCAATTAGACCCCAGGATGTATGATGCTTATATGAATCTTATTAAATACTATATAGCAGCGAAGAGTCTCCAGCCTGCAAGTGATTACATTGTTATGCTGAAAAGAAACGGGGGGAGCCTTTCACCTGAAATTCTGAATTTTTTAAATGCTAATAAGCTTGAACTCGGGCAGTAAACTTTTTTCACGATTTTTAAGCAAGGATATTTATGACTAAAAATAAATCTTTAGTGCTTTGGATAATTTCTTTTTTCATTATGATAATTATAGTTTTTTACCAGAGAATGACAGGGCCGACTTATCCTGTTCATGGGCAGGTAACTGTAAATAATCAGACATATAAATTTGAGATGCCCCGTTCTCATGGCGGTAACGGTGGGCAGGTTATTTCACTTAATATCCCCGACAAAAGCATAAACGGAAAAATTAAATTCAGGCGTTTTCACAGCTATGATAAATGGTCTTATGCCGATATGATTCGTTCAGGAGATACCCTGTCGTATATACTTCCACAGCTCGAGCCTGCCGGAAAAATTATTTATCATGTTTTTCTTCAGGCAGGAGCCGGTCAACCTATACCTGTAACACAAGAAGCTGTTATTGTAAGATACAAGGACGATGTTCCGGCAATTGTCGTCATCTTCCATTTATTTTTTCTGTTTACAGCTATTACTCTTTCGACAAGAGCAGGTTTGGAAGCTTTTTTCAAAGGTGAAAAAGCCTTCACACTCGCTTTATTAACTTCAATTTCTATGTTCATAGGAGGTATAATAATTGGCCCGATGATGCAGCAATATGCTTTCGGTGCTTTATGGACCGGCTGGCCATTCGGACATGACCTTACTGACAATAAAACTGCAGCGGCGGTTATTATCTGGATTATTGCACTATGGAGGACATGGAAAAACAGAACGAACAGGGGATGGGTAATTGTAGCATCCATTGTTTTATTGATTGTGTTTCTGATACCTCACAGTATTTTAGGTTCTGAGGTTGATTATACTAAACTGCCAAAATGATAAAAGTCATTTTTAATAAATAATATAAATTATATGAGAAAATCTATAGGAAAAAAAACATTAGTTTATCCTCATCCTGTTTTTGTAATAGGTTCCTACGACATTGACGGACTCCCGAATATTATGACAGCATCCTGGGCCGGGATTTGTTGCAGTGAACCTCCCTGCGTTGCCGTATCACTTAGAAAGGCAAGGTATTCTTATGAAAACATCATGTACAATAAAGGATTTACAGTTAATATACCGCCTACTGATTACTTGAAGCAGGTTGATTATGCAGGTGTGTTTTCAGGGAAATTGGTCAATAAATTTCAGAAAACAGGATTAACACCTGTTGACAGCGAAATAGTGAGGGCTCCTTACGTGAAGGAATTCCCTGTTTCATTGCTGTGTAATTTGCATCAAACTGTTGAAATCGGGATTCACACGCAATTTATTGGAGAAATAATGGATGTACTTGTTGATGAAAAAGTTATCGGAGAAGACGGGAAAGTAAAAATCGAATTAGTTAATCCTTTTATCTACGATTCTGCCACAAGGTCTTATTATGGAATCGGAGAAAGGCTTGCCGATGCTTTCAAGGCAAAATCAGAAAATAATTTATAATTGAAAGATATGGAGAATTTTACTTTTTACAATCCAACTAAGCTGATTTTTGGTAAGAATACAATTCCTAAAATGGGAAGAGAATTAAAAAAATCAGGTATAAATAAGGTGTTGCTCCTTGCCGGAAGCGGTTCTATTAAATCAAACGGAACATATGAATCGGCCATTCAGTCTTTGAAAAATTCGGGTATAGAATGGTCAGAACTTTGGGGTGTCAGGGCTAATCCTTTGCTGAGTCATGCCATAGAAGGGATAAGCATTGTAAAGGATAAAAATGTTAATGCAATACTTGCTGTCGGAGGTGGTTCTGTAATTGACGAAGCAAAGTCAATCGCAGCAGGATATTATTTAGATAACCTTTGGACAGCTTTCGAAGATAAAATTTCAATAGATAAAGCATTACCTGTTTATACAATATTGACTTTATCGGGCACATGCTCTGAAATGGATCCTTATGCAGTTCTTACAAATGATGAAAACCTTAAAAAATGGAATATCAGCGGAGATGCCTTATATCCGAAAGTTTCGATTATAGACCCTGAAGTACAAATGTCACTCCCATGGCATCAAACGGTAAACGGGGCTATTGATGCTATGTCCCATATAATGGAATTTTACTTTATGGGTAAAGATGAAGAAGCTACCCTCTCCGTTGACGAAGCCCTTATGAAAACTATTATTCAATCCGTTGACAAACTTCAGGAAGAGCCCTGCAATTATTCTGCAAGGGCAAATCTTGCATGGGCTGCTACCCTGGGATTAAACGGAATTTCTGGCGTTGCGCTTCATGGCGGAGATTGGGCTTCCCATCAAATCGAACACGGTATTAGTGCCCTTCATCCTGAAATTGCACACGGGGCAGGCCTTGCAGTTGTTTTTCCGGCGTGGATATATTATATGAACAGGTATAATACGGATATATTCAAGCGATGGGCTAAAAATGTCTGGAACTCCGTTACTTTCAATCCCAAATGTTGCCATATATTATACGAAATTATTACAAAAAAGTTTTCAGTTAATATAATAAATAAAACAATCGTTTAAAAATATCATATAATTTAATTTAAAGAGAAATTTCTATATTGCAATTTTTAATATTGATTCGATATCTCCTTTATTTAATTTCTCCAGGGCACCTGCCGGCCCTATCACAGAAGCATTTTCAGCTATCGGTATTATGTCGTCTTCACATAATCCGAGTTCATTAAGTGATACCGGGGCTTCCCATTCCGAATATTTTGCTTTCATAGCTTTTATCCCGTCATCAATCGTAACGGAGTTCCAGACATTTTTAGCCCATCGCTTGAATATATCCGTATTATACCTGTTCATATAATATA
>DAHXMP010000243.1 GCA_027371665.1 Bacteroidota bacterium
AAAATAATGCCGAAATCACTCATTATGCACTAAAAAACAGACTGGTTGACTGATTTATTTTTCAAAATACGTAAGTGTTTTTATGTAGTACAAATAACCACAATTAAAAAAGGATGCCTGAAAACTATGAAGGTTCGTTGATACTGAAAGGTATACTTTTTTAAATCAAGGTTAATGATTTCAGGCATCCACCAAAAAAAAACGCATAGAACACTTTCAACACTACTAAATAACGGATATTTTTAAATATGATATATAGCAGTTTGTATGATTTTATTGTAGAATTTTTGTGCTTTTAATTGTGGTTATTTGTACTACATAAAAACACTTACGTATTTTGAAAAATAAATCAGTCAACCAGTCTGTTTTTTAGTGCATAATGAGTGATTTCGGCATTATTTTTCAAATTCAGCTTTTCAAGTATTCTGATTCTGTAGGTACTAATTGTATTTATACTCAGTGAAAGTTCTTTGGCGATGTCAGATATTGTTTTACCGGAGGCAATCATGCACATAACCTGGAACTCTCTGTCAGAGAGCGAATCATGTATAGGAGTCTCGCCGGTTACGTCCAGGTTAGAAGCCAGGAGTTCCGCGAGGAAAGGAGAAATGTATTTTCTGCCCTGTGCAACTTTACGTATAGCATCGAGCATTTCTTCGGGTTCACTTTCTTTATTAAGGTAGCCTGCAGCACCTGCTTTGAGAATTCTTACTGCATATTGTTCTTCGGGGAAAACAGTAAAAACAAGAACAGGCAGGTCAGGCTGAAGATTCTTCAGTTCCTTTAAAGTATCGAGTCCATCTTTGCCGGGCATTGATATATCGAGAATGACAACGTCATAGCTGTTGTGCCTGACTTTATCCAAAAGTTCATTTCCCGAACTTGCTTCGTCAACAACATGCAAATCATGTGTTTCATCAAAAATTTGCTTTAATCCCCTTCTAACCACAGCGTGGTCATCAGCAATGATTATCCTAATCATTAATAACCTCCAGTTTTTTTGCGGGTATTTTTAGTGTTACGGTCGTTCCCATACCTTGTTCGCTTTCAATATCAACACTGCCGCCTAAAAATTTAGCTCTTTCCCTAATACTTACAAGGCCCAGGGATTTGTGATTATCGAGCTGTTCATGGGAAAATCCGATTCCGTTATCGCTTACTTTTAAGACGACTTCGTCATCATTTTGGTATAAACTGACATCAACTCTTGTGGCTTTTGCGTGCCTTGTAATGTTGGTTAAAGTTTCCTGGAAGATTCGGAAAATAGCCGTTGATTTAATCTCATCAAATACAACATCCATAGGTTCGATTGATAATTTACATCTTATAGCCGTTCTTTTTTGGAATTCATTGGCTTGCCATTCGATAGCAGCCTGTAATCCAAAATGGTCCAGAATCGAGGGTCTTAGTTGAGTTGATATAGACCGTACTTTTTTTATTGTAGTTTCAATAAGCTCAGACATATCTTTGGATTTTTTTGAAAGGTTAGTATCTTTAATATTCATTTTTTTAATCAGCCATGCCAAATCAAGTTTCAAAGCAGTCAAGGCATAACCTAGCTCGTCATGGATTTCGAAAGCAATTCTCTTTTTTTCGTCTTCTCTAGCGGTTTGAAGATGCATTGCTAAATTTCTAAGCTGTTCTCTCGAATTACGAAGTTCGTTTTCGAAGTTCTTCCGGATACTAATGTCCCTGACAATTGCAATTAAACCTGAAGTTCTGGAGTATTCATCTTTTAGAGAGGCTATAGAAACTTCAACAGGTATATTTTCGCCTGATTTAGTTAAAAAGTCAATTTCACCGGATAATATATTCTCTTCATATTTAAGCCTGTTTAATATTTCAATTGTTTTTAACCTATTATTATTATCGGGCATAAAATGAGGGAGCATCTCGCCGAGTAGCTCTTCGCGGGTAAAACCGAAAATTTGTGTAAAAGTATGGTTGACCTCGACGATTTTTCCGTTAACGTCCGTAAGAACAATTCCGTCAGGTGCGGTAGTAACGAGAGTCCGGAATTTCTCTTCGCTCTCCTTAATGGACTCAACGGCAAGTTTTGATTCCGTAATATCTCTTTCAATTGAAGATACACCTACTTTCATTCCGGTAGCATCAACAAAAGGACAAATTGTAATTGAAACAAAAATTTTCTTGCCGTCTTTTCTTTTTCTTATGGATTCAAATCTTTCGACAGTTTGTTTTCTGATAACTTTATCAATTACTTTCATTATCTCCTCGCGAAAATCAATCGGGACAAGAATAGAAATTGATTTGCCAATAACTTCGGAAGCCTTATAACCGTAAGTTTTTTCTGCTCCGTTATTCCATGTTAAAATTGTCCCGTCGAATGTGATTCCGAAGATTGCGTCATCGGTAGAATCAACTATGGAAGCTAATAAATTATAAGTATGTTCAATTCTCATTCGTTCGCTGACATCTCTGGCAATTGCTATGGCTCCAAATATTTTCCCGTTATTGGCTTTTAAAGGAACCGCAATACCTTCCCAGTAACTTTCCCCTTCGACACCATACATAGCAGGCTGGTACTTGATGCCTTTTTCAATTTTTCCGGATTCCATTGCCCAGTTGCAATAATTATCCATGAAGGATTCACCGAGCATAAAGAAAGCATCGTCAAATGTTCTGCCAATGGCATCGGGATTTTTATTTAAAGCTTCTTTATTAGCCCAAAGTATTCGATTGTTATTATCAACCTGAACAATCATATCAGGAACACCGTCAAGCACAGCTATAAGCTGGGCTCTGCTCCTCTGCATGCGGTTTTCAGCGGTCTTTTTTTCGATTACTTCGAGTTTTGTTTCTCTCCATCGTCTGACGGAAAATATTATCAAAGAGAGAGATATAAGAATAAGTGATGTGAAGATTATCGTAAGATTATAATTGCTTAAATCTTTAATATACTGTCCCAATATTTGAAAATTTTCAAATAATAATGAAAATATAAATAAACATAATGCAACAAGCAGTATAGCCCCCAAATCTTTAAGGCTTTTATTGTTCCTTAAAGATTCAGTCTTTTGTTTAATTATATTTTT
>DAHXMP010000248.1 GCA_027371665.1 Bacteroidota bacterium
TGCACGGATGGTTCCCGATTGTCGTAACCTTTTAAAGCTTTTTCTATCTTGTCATTATTATTTTTTGCATGAACTTTTTTTGACATTAATTCTCCAAATAAATTATTATATATTATCTAGAATTATGGAATCCGCCGTCAACAGCAAGAATCTGCCCTGTGATAAATGGCGTACACGTTGCAAAAAAATATGCGGCATCAAAAATATCGTCAATCGCACCGAACCTGCCCATAGGAATTTTTTCACTGCCTGCCTGAGTTTCCCCGTTTTCAGGAAAGATAATTGTCCCGGGACAAATGCAATTAACGGAAAGAGCAGGAGCAAGCTCTCGAGAGAGAGCTTTTGTTAGATGAATAGCCGCCGCTTTCGATACATTGTAAGGTATCCGGTGTTTCCATACTTCCATACCGCCGGCACTTGCAATATTAATTATTCTCGACCCCGGTTTTGCTTTCTCCGCAAATACTTTTGAAAACAGATAATGAGCTTTGAGATTTACTCCCATAGTCGAATCCCAGACATCTTCCGCCAGATTTTTTAGTTCTATAGCCGATGGAAAAACACCAGCATTATTTATAAGCACATCAGGAATACCGAGTTTATCAACTCCTTCATAAAAGGCATTATTGATTTCTACCGAAGACAGCAAGTCGGCTTTGACGGCAACAGAGCGAAGTCCTTTTGCTCTTATTTTTTCGGCTGTTTCTTTGGCTTCCAAGTCAGATTTATTATAATGTATAATTATATCCCATCCTTTACCGGCAAAAGCTTCGGCTAAACCTTTGCCCATTCTTTTGCCTCCACCTGTTATTAAAACGCATGGCATATTTTACTCCCTAGATAATTGATTACTCTTTTTGAACTTTTTTCCATAATTTGATTGTTTTAATAACGTTAAAGGTTCAATTTAATTAAATAAATGATGAAAAAATACACTAATTCCGCAGATGAGAAATTATTTTTAAAGAAGATTTGCAAATATTTAATACTCTTTTTAATTTTTATCTTTCTTCATTGTATCAGCAATGGACAAGACAGTACATTTAAAACATACAGGGTGTTTTTCAGGGACAAAGGTCCCGAAAAGTTCATACCCGGAAGTCCATTATACCAGAACACGTTGAAACTATTCACTGCAAGAGCGTTAAACAGGAGAGCCAAAGTTATGCCTTCGGACTCATTAATTACATTTGACGATGCGCCGGTTTTCCAGCCATATATTAATTCATGCCTTTCGACCGGAGCAGAACTGAAGCTCAAACTGAGATGGAAAAACTACATCGTTGTTCTTTGCGATTCATTGCAGTCTATCGAACTTGAAAATTTTACCTTCGTTAAAGAAGTACAGCCAACCTCTCAAAAAATGACAGCGGTAAAATATAAAGGTTCTATCTCAGCTCAGTCGGTTTTATTTGAGGATAATAATAATACCTTATATTATGACAATTGCGATGCGTTCAATTATGGGAATTCACTGAACCAGGCGGCATTGATGAATATACCGCTCCTGCACGGGTTCGGTATAAACGGTAAAGGAGTAATTATAGGATTTTGCGATTCCGGTTTCAGGTGGAAAAGCCTTCCTTCAACACAGAGAGCTTCAGTCTTAGCAGAATATGATTTTATAAACGGTGATTCCTCGACAGGGAATAAACCGACAGATGTATCTACCCAGGACTTTCACGGAACGAGTGTGTTTTCGATTGTAGCGGGATTTTCGCAGGGAAATCTGATTGGCATTGCTCCCAATGCAGATTTTATTCTTAGCAAAACAGAAAATATAAGTTCCGAAAGGCATATCGAAGAGGATAATTATGCCGCCGCTGTAGAGTGGATGGAATCCCTCGGGGCAGATGTAATTTCATCTTCTTTGGGCTATTTCAGGTTTGATTCGACTGATTCGAGCTATGCATATTCCGAACTGAACGGACATTCGACGATAGTTGACCGGGCCGTAAACGAAGCGGTATCGAGAGGTGTCGTGTGCGTTACAGCTGCTGGCAACAGCGGTTCAGCACCGGAAACTATAATTTCACCCGGAGATGCAGACAGCGTAATTACTGTCGGGGCAGTACTTTACGATGGAGTTACTCCTGCCGGATTTACATCGAGGGGACCGAGAGAAGACGGAAAAATCAAGCCCAACCTTGCAGCAAAAGGTGTAGACGTATTCGTTGCAAATGCCGCAGACCCTAACTTATATAACCCGGGGAACGGCACTTCCTTTGCCACTCCTCTGGTTGCAGGTACCGTTGCCTTGTTCCTCGAAGAATTCCCCGAACTGACACCCTGGGAGTTGAGAAATTATCTCGAAACGACTGCATCGCAGGCAAATTCTCCCGACGATACTCTCGGATTTGGCGTCCCTGATTTATTTAAAGCGATGGAAAAGGCGGGCGTAATTATCTCCCCGATTTCTACTTTTAAGATGAACAAGTTTCAAAGAATCATCGCTTACATTGCCTCAGCAAATCAGATAAATAATGCAAGCCTGTACATCAGATTTGATAGTTTATCCCCTTTTGAAAAATTCAAACTATACCCTACATCATACAAATATCAATATGCGGCGGATATACCTCTTTCATTGTTTACCGTTCCGAAAGCAGATTGTTATGTCATTGCCGACGATGGCTTCAGCACCAGAAGAATGCCATATAATATGTATGAAACTATAACAATCATTCCTAACGAATCGGAAATTCAATGCGGTGTTGACCCATCCCAGTTACAGGAACTGGCAACGACAAGAAACGATGCTTACGTTTATCCTTCTATTGTAGGTGATAATAGCCAAAATATAAATCTTGTCGTTCCTATCATGTCTGAAAGCGAAGTTCATATTGAAACGTATGATTTATTGGGAAAAAATATTTATTCTGCCGACTATCCAACACGTGAAGCAGGTGTGGCTACTTATCCGATACCCGTAAATAAACTTCTCAACGGTTCTTACTTCATTCTCGTTACATATTCAGGTGGGATTACATCAATACCGTTCCTTGTTTCAAGGTAGTGAAATATTAAACATCATTCCCTTTTCAATACTTCTGCGGGCTCTTGTCTCGAGGCTCTGACAGCATGGAAGCTTACGGTTATAATTATCAAAATCAAGGCAATGAGCGGTGCAATCATATATTCTGAAATTCCAAAATTGGCTATTTTGTAAGTAAACCTCTTTACCCATGCACTCAAAGTAAATGTTACAACTATATCGGCGGTCAAAATTGCAAGAAAACTGATTAACAAAAACTCACGCATTAAAAGAAGATAAATTCTAAGGGATGAAGCCCCAAACGTCTTCCTTATTGCTATTTCATGTTTTCTTTGCTCTGAAATATAGCTCGACAGACAAAACAAACCAAGTAAAGTGATGAATGTTGCTGCGATGGAAAAACCGTTAAGCAATTGGCTCATTATTTCTTCGGTTCTGAATTCTTTTCTCAAATCCGCATCCACGAGCAAATATTTAAACGGGTTTCCACTTTCATATTTGTCCCATATACTGCCTATATATCTTATATTATTTACAATGTGTCTTGGTTTAAAAGTTACAGAAATAATTTGAACCGAATTTTTTATCACATTCAAACCATTTTCTTTATTATCAAGAGATGAATCAGAATCAATAACCTTGCTTTTTTCAATTCCGGCATTCAATATATCGGAATTTTTCAGTAAATCATATTTGAAAGCACCAAAACTGTTTTTAAAATTATCTGTAAAAGGGAGTTCGACTGAATAAGATTCATCATAACCTATTTCAGAATACCTGACCAAATCAAGCTGTTTCTCAACTTTAAAGGCAGATACTATCAATCCGACTGAAATAGAGATTTGTAAAAAAGTAATTATTTTTCGGAAACTACTCCCTTGTGCTCCTGCTCTTAATGTACTAGAAAATACCTTTGACGGTGAAACCGACGAAAAATAAAATGCAGGGTAAGTTCCGGCTACCAAACCTACCAAAACTGTAAGCAGAAGACATTTCAGCCATAAACTTACATTTGAAGCAAAATTAATTTGAATATCAGTATAGGCAATATTATTGAATTGAGGCAATAACAAAACAATCAACAAAACGGCAATTGCTAACGAAATAAAAGACAATACCTGACCTTCGAGCAAATATTGTATTATAATATTTATCCTGCTTGCCCCGAAAGCCTTCCTGATAGCCGTTTCTTTAGCCCTGCCTGCAAACTGGCTTATTGTTATGCTAAAATAATTAATGCAAGCAATGAAAATGATAAATAAAGATATGGTTGCAAATATTAACAGGTATTCTATATTCCCATTTATCCCTGCATCAGCCCTTATATCCGAATAACTATGGTATCTCGGCAGCCTGCTTATCTGATATGCGTCTTCTTCGGGAGGATTGTAATACCGAATGATTTTGTTAATATCATTGGCAAGCAAGTCAAGATTCGCATTCTTTTTAACCAAAAAGTACGTATTGACACGATTGGTTTGCCAGTCATTAATTATATTACTGTCAGTTTGCAACTCAACCGGGACAAGAATATCGAACTGAATTTTAAAAGATCGAGGAATATCTTTTATAACTGCAATGACCGATAAATTATTATCAGCGAATTTCAACTTTTTGCCGATAGGATTTTCACCGGGAAAATATTTATCAGCCGTACTTTTAGTTATAATGGCAGTGTTCACGGTTTTTCCGAAACCTGAAACATCGCCTTTAATCATTGGAAACCTATACATCCTGAAAATCTCTTTATCTGCAAAAGCAACTCTTTTCTCTGTGAAAGTATTAATCCCGTTTGTAACCGCTAAATCGTCAAAATATCCGAAGCGTGCGATTTCGACAATTTCAGGATTGATAAATTTTAGCATCGGGGCTAATAAAAACGGAGTCTCAGGAAAAAGCCTGTAATGATAAACCTGGTTCGGATCAATCCAGAACCAGCTCGCTTCAACTCCCATGCTGCTTATCCGGCATAATCTCAGCTCATTCTCATCTAAGCCGGATAATTTCTCCTTATTGCCAATCCACAAAGTGATGAAAATCCATGATGCCAATCCGATTGTCAAGCCGAGAATAATAACAATAGAATAAAATTTCCTGTTAACCAGATTTTTCCAAGTTGTTTTAAATAAATTAAATAACATAAATTTATTCTGTTATTCTTCCGTATAAAATATTCAGTGTTTTATGACAATATCTTGCACATTCCGGCTCATGTGTTCCCAAAATAATTGTCTGCCCGCCGTTATTTAATTGTGTCAGCAGTTCCATTAATTTCTTTGTATTATTTGAGTCGAGATTTCCAGTCGGTTCGTCTGCTAGAATTAATTTCGGTTCGAAAACTATTGCACGTGATAGCGATACTCTTTGCTGTTCGCCGCCGGATAATTGATAAGGATAGCGGTCTTTCAGTACGGAAATTTCCATATATTCGAGAATTTTTTTTACTTTATTTCTTATGTCATTTGGTTTATACTTTAAATATAACAAGGGCAGTTCTATATTTTGATGAACAGTTAGGTCGTAGATCAGATTACAGTTCTGAAAAATAAACCCAATATTCCCTTTTCTGAGCTTTGACCTCATACCTTCCGAATAAGCAGAAACATCTCTATCCAGAAAATAATACTCGCCATCCGTAGGTTTATCCAGCAATCCCAGTATATTAAGTAAAGTAGATTTTCCGCAGCCTGATGGACCCATAATTGCAATAAAGTCGCCTGTATTAACATCGAAACTAATATCTTCGATAGCTATCGTGCTAATATCCGCAATCTGATATACTTTTTGAAGGTTCCTCGTGCTGATTATTTGCTGACTCATAAAAAAGCCGGGTATTTATTATACATAACCTGATTGACATTAGATAATCATTATTGACATTTCAAATTAATTAAAATTATATATTATTTTTAAGAAAATTCTTGATATAAAAACATAATAATTCTTGTCATGTTAACAAAATTCTCGTAAATTTGTAGTCTGAAATTTTCACTGGGCCCATAGCTCAGTTTGGGAGAGCGCTTGAATGGCATTCAAGAGGTCAGGAGTTCGATCCTCCTTGGGTCCACTTATTTTTGTTCTTTGAATATTTTTTTAATTACTTTTTTCGTTCATTAGTAATTACACTTGGGGTCGTAGCTCAGTTTGGTTAGAGCGCCAGTCTGTCACACTGGAGGTCGCGAGTTCGAGCCCCGTCGGCCCCGCAAGAAGGGTATATGTTTAAAGCATGTACCCTTTATTTTTTTGTCTTTTCCGTTTTATTATCCGGAAGAGTTTGTTTTGTATATTTAAACTCTGATAATGCCTCACCTATACTATTTTCAATAAACTTATAAGCATTAACATAGTTACCGTTAAACATAAAAGAAAACGCAAGCAATTCACCGTCCAAGGTATTTATATATCCTGACAAGGCACTTGCATTTTTCAAAGTTCCGGTTTTAGCTCTTAAATTATTCTCTGCAGGTGTTCCGGTCATACGTTTGATGAGTGTACCGTCAATGCCTGCAACTGAAAGAGCAGAATCTAATTGAGGCCCAAACTTTTCCTTATGTGATTTAATTAAAATTGACAAAATGGCTTCGGGAGTTACGAGGTTTCTCCTCGATAAACCGCAACCATCATTGATTATGCAGTCATTACAAATTATTCCGTAATTCCTCAATGTTGCAAAAAGCCTTTCCCGGGATTGTTTTGCAACATTTGAATTATTACTATTGTAAGCACCTGCAATTTTGAAAACCGTTTCAGCAAGATAATTATCGCTGTTTTTATCGAGCGTGTATAAAATTTCAGTTAAAGGCCGGCTAAATTCAGCCAGGAGAACAGGTTTTTTCTTTTCATCCTGATTATTCAAAGCAGCTTTTCCTATGTTTCCTTTTATCTGAATACCGCCTGAAATCAATCTTTCTTTAAATGCACCTGCAACCACCAAAACAGGATTCTGAATAAAATATTGATATGAGTAGGTCTTACCCGGTGGCAGTGAACCATTGATAAAAAACTCCTGGCTCCCATCGGCTTGCAATTTGGAACCTATGGTTATAGAAGGACTTCTTCTTCTACCCGTGTGTTTTTTTGAACGACTGTCTCCGTAGAGCTGGCCACAATACTGTCCGCTATATATACCTGCTGTTCTTTTCCTAAACTTTTTAATTCGTTTATTATTAAGCTTATTCGATTTATTTTTTTGATGGATTTTTAGTCTTTGTTTACTTTTTGATTTTAACTGACTCTTAATTTTTGTTTTGAGTAATACTTTTTTTACACTCGATACAGTTGCATTATTAACTACCCGGAATGCTCCCGATGAAGGTATAACCTGGACTGAAACAGGCTTACCCGAAACATTTCCCGTATGAATCAGAATTGTAGCGATATTTTTATTCAGGCTGAGAGCCGTTATTGGTTGTACCGGCTCGACTTCATCCTTATCACCGCTATAAATATATCGGTTTGTAACCGTGTCAAAGTATGTTCCGTCGGCATAAATATTTCCGATTATTTTTTTTATGCCCTTATTTGCCAAATCGTCTGCAAGTTCTTCCAAATCGGGAATTGATAAGAGCCCGTCTCCCCTGCCGACAATATAAATATTTCCATGTAAAACCCCGTCATTAATTTTCCCATCAGTATAAACAGAAGTTTTGATTTGAAAATCAGGACCCAACAGGTTCAGTGCATTGAATGTGGTAAAAAGCTTTGTAGTAGAAGCAGGAGTCAGTAATTGTTCGATGTTTTTATTATAATAATATTTATTATTGTTTATCGAATAAATCCCAATGCCAAATTTAGTATTTTTTAAATTTTTTGATGCGAGGATTTTATCAATTTCAGATTTTAGTCCGTTGATTGCCTGCAGGCTGTCCTTTGGGGTAAGTTTTATTCCCGGTTGAATTTTATCGGCGGTGGACAGAGAATCGGTATGGCTTCCGTTATGAGCATAAGAAGAAAAAATAAAAAATGCAAAACTCAGAAATACAATATTAATCCTAACAATCTTTTTATAACTTAACATAATTTCAAAAATTTTTATTACCCTATAAATTTCGCAAAATTAGAAATAATACTCCAATGAAGAACAAATCAAAACCATTTTTTTCTTTTGAAGTATATTAACATTCCAATAACAATAGCTATCATCAAAAATAATGCTAAATAATAACCATAGTGCCATCCCAACTCCGGCATAAATCTGAAATTCATCCCATATACACCTGCAATAAAAGTTATCGGTATAAAAATCGTTGCGATTATTGTCAGGACTTTCATTACTTCATTCAGTTTATTTCCCTGGCTTGTTATGAAAATATCGAGAATAACGGTTAATGTTTCCCTGTATGATTCAAACATATCTGTTACCTGGACAACATGGTCGTAAAGGTCTCTCAGGTACTCATAGGTTGTCTCTTTAATCAAAGGGCTTTTCTCCGTTTCGAGGCGGCGAACGATGTCTCTCAGCGGTTTTACAAGACGGTTAATATAAATCAATACACCTTTGAATTTATGAATCAGGCTCAATTGTTCTTTGGTTGGATTCGATGCTACAGCCTCCTCCAGCTTGTCAATATCGTAGCCTAATTTATCAATCAACAGATAATAGTTATCTATAACATAATCCAGAACCGTATAATTCAGGTAATCAGGCCCAAGCTTTGTTATTCTTCCGGAATTATTTTTTATTCTCTCTTTTATTTTATTAAAATAATCACTTTGCTGTTCAAGAAAAGTTACGACATAATCTTTTCCAAACAGGAGGCTCAGATGTTCAGAATGGACTGTCTTTGAAGTTTCGTTATAATCAATAATTTTTGAGGCAATAAAAATAAAATTATCAAAAAAGTCAATTTTTGGATGATGCCCGGTATCGAGAATATCTTCAATAATAAGGTGTTTTATATTGAAAATTTCACCTATTTGCCCGATTATTTTTGTATCATGCAGTCCCGTAACGATAAGCCATTTTATTTTTGCCGAATCTTTCAACAGTTCAAGCAACTCCGAGATTTGTATTTCTTTTTCAGAGTAAAAATTTTCTGAATACTCGATTAATTTAAGTTCGACTTTATCCGTTTTTTTTTCTCCCTTGAAAACCGGTGTTCCGGGAGGTATCCCGATAAATTTGTCCTTCTTTGGCAATCTTAAATTCATAATCATCCTTTCGGATTTTGTTCAATTAAACTTCATAGGATTGAGCGCACAATTATTCGTGCAATTTCTTTGCTGTCATTTGAAAGCCATTCGATATATTTATTTTTCCTGAACCATGTCATTTGACGCTTTGCATATCTTCTCGTATTTCTTTTTGTTAGTTCAATAGCCTCATCTTTAGATAATACACCGTTAATATAACTGATACATTCCTTATATCCGACCGTATTTAATGAATTCAAACCGGGGGAATATCCCATCTTCAAAACTTTTTCAGTTTCTTTAATTAGTCCCATTTCCCACATTTGTTCTGCTCTTACATTAATTCTCTTATATAATTCTTCCCTCTCAAAATAAATACCAAAATATTTTGTTTTAAAATTTTTATCTGTTTTCTTCTCCGAATGAGCTTTTGTCAGAGGCTTACCGGTCAAATAAAAATATTCGAGGGCTCTTAAAATACGCCGGGGATTCTTGTCCGAATATAATTTTGCAGAATCATTATCAACTTTCCCAAGCTCTTCATAAAGCTTTACGCTTCCCTCACGAGTCAACCTATCCGATAATTCTTTTCTTATTGAATCTCTAATCTCTGACGCATCTTCATCGAACAAGCCTTCACACAAAGCCTTTATATAAAGCCCTGAGCCGCCGACAAGAACCGGGATTTTTTTTCTACTAAATATTTGGTTGGCAATAACATCTGCCTGGTTCCCGAATAAACCTGCACTATAGTATTCATCCGGTTCCACTATATCAATAAAATGATGTTTGACTTTTTTTAATTCATCTTTTGTCGGCTTTGCAGTACCGATGTCCAGGTGTTTGTAAATTTGCCTCGAATCGGCAGAGATAATTTCAATGTCAATTAATTTGGCAAGCTCGAGAGAAACTGCTGTTTTTCCTGAAGCCGTAGGACCGACAATAGCTAATAATGTCATATTTCATTTTCATCGGTTAATTCTGAATAAGCAATCATTCTTTTTCCCAGCCTTCTTTCCCAACTAAAGGAACGAATTTAAAGCTGTCGGTTAATGTCTTTTCATAATTATCCTCGGAAATTTTTCTGATTAAATACATGCTTTGCACCGAACGGTCACCGACAGGTACAACCATTCGCCCTCCAACCGCAAGCTGTTTTAGAAGGCTCTTAGGAATATCGGGAGCAGCGGCTGTAATAATGATTCCCTTGTATGGAGCATATTCTCTCCATCCGATAGTACCGTCTCCCAGTCGAATATTTATTCTAAATCCAAGTTCGTCGAATTTTCTTTTAGCCTCTTCGAATAATTCGGTAATTCTTTCAATCGTAAAAACCCTTGCTCCGAGAAGGGCAAGAACAGATGCCTGGTATCCGCTGCCAGTCCCGATTTCCAAAACTTTATCATCCTGATTTATATCGAGCAGTGTCGTCATGTAAGCTACGGTATAAGGCTGGGATATTGTCTGGCTGCAATCAATCGGCAAAGCTGTATCTTCATACGCCCTATTTAAAAAAGCAGGGCTAACAAATTTTTCCCGCGGGAGAAGGCTCATTGCATTCAGGACACTATCTGACATACCTTCTCTTAGTTTAAGGGATTCTATGAGTGTTCTTCTCTTTTCGCTGTAAATATTATTATTATACTTAACCATTCAAAAAAAATTTATTTAGATTTTTCAGATAATTTTGAGCGCAAATAAGATGATATTCTGTCTTTTGGAACATTCAATGTCAATTCACCGCTATCAGCAAATGAAATAGAACCCGTCTCCTCTGAAACAATTAAAACAACAGCATCAACCTGCTCCGATAATCCCAATCCTGCTCTATGCCTTGTTCCCAGATTTTTCCCGTCATATTTTGTTACTGATGATAAAGGCAATACACATCTGGCAGCAATTATTAGTTGGTCTTCTATTATTACAGCACCGTCGTGCAATGGCGATTTTGTATTAAAAATTGATACTAATAATTCCTGCGATACAACAGCGTGTAACGGGATACCTGTATCTACTGTCATTTCCACGTTCTGCGTCCTTGTAAATACAAGTAAAGCACCAATATGCTTTTCGGCAAGTTCGATAACGGCATCCATAGCCTCACGAATCGTTTCGGAGTATTTTGATTTGACAAAAAGCCTGAAAAAAGGATTTCTGGTAATCATCAGGAGAAGCCTTCGCAATTCCGGCTGAAACAAAATGATAAATGCAAGAAGCCATATATCAGAAATAGTTCTAAGAATCCAGTTTAATGCCCTGAGATTTATAGCTTCAGTTATAAAGGATAATGCAATTATGACAACCAAACCTACAAGAATCTGAACTGCAATTGTTCCTTTCAATGCCCTGTAAAGCCAGAAAATCAATACTGCTACAATCCCGATATCTATCAGGTCCATTACAGTGAAATTGAGAAATCCGATTTTAAAAATTTCAAGCATATAAAATAAAGTTCCCCATTGAAAGAATCTAACTTTAAATTATTCAGGAATTAAAAATAAGAAATTATTCCGACTTTTTTCTTGATGTTTTATGATTTTCAGATTCATAAGCACGGACAATTTCCGCTACGAGTCTGTGCCTGACAATATCTTTTTCAGTGAAATTAATAAATTCAATCCCCTTGATTTTTCTCAAAAGTCTGTTGGCTTCAATCAATCCTGAATTGCCTTTATCGGGAAGATCAATCTGTGTAATGTCACCGGTAACGATTGCCTTGGAACTTGCCCCGATTCTCGTTAAAAACATTTTCATCTGTATTGAAGTGGTATTTTGTGCTTCGTCGAGGATGATGAAGGAATTATTAAGAGTCCTCCCTCTCATATAAGCCAGAGGTGTTATCTCTATTATGTTTTTCTCATACATGCTTTTCAGCTTATCAGGGCTCATCATGTAAAATAATGCATCTGTAAGAGGTTTCAGATAAGGGTCAAGTTTTTCACTTAAGTCACCGGGAAGAAAACCAAGTGATTCACCTGCTTCGACTGCCGGCCTGGATAAAATAATTTTATTGACTTCTTCGTTCTTCAAAGCAGCAAGAGCCATAGCCACTGCAAGAAAAGTTTTGCCCGTTCCTGCAGGCCCGATTGCAAAGACAAGATCACTTTTCTGAACTTTATTGTAATATTCAATCTGGACTTCACTTCTTGCTCTTATTACATCTCTATATCCTTGATAGATAATAAATTCATTGCCTTTACCATGTTTAACGATTTCTTTTGGCTTTCCGTTAACATCTATTATTGAAATAATTGTATTAATATCTTGTGCACTGAATGTACCCTGTTTTTTGAAAATATATTTTAATTCACTAAAAAGAGCTTCAATAATTTTAATTTCTCCGGGTTCCCCTCTTAAAATAAGTGTGTTGCCTCTAATAGTAATTGCAGTGTTGAATTTGTTTTCAAGTAATAGCAAATAGTTTTCATTGTAGCTGAAAACCGAAAGGAAATCCGGTTCTTCGAATGTAATTTTTCTTTCGTTAATATCCATACATAATAAATAAGAAAATAAAAAAGCCCCACCTCATAAATTAGAGGATGGGGCTGTTATTTAAAATATTAAGATAATCATCAATGTTAATTACAATAATTCATAAAATGTAATTAATTTATTCTCCCTGTTTGCCTGCACCGGTTGTCTCTTTATTGGCTTCGGCTTCTTTTTTCTCCCTCCAGTATTTCCTTTCTGCCTTCATTTCCTCGCTGGTTTTCGGTCCTTTAGGAGGTAATTGCAATACTTGTCCGGGGAAAATGATATCAGGATTTCTGATTATATCTGTGTTCCCCTGCCAAATTCTCGGCCAAAGGAATGGATCTCCATAAATATCAATCTTACCTGCGATATTCCATAAACAATCTTTATCCTTTGCCCAGGTTCCAACTGTATATGATTTTATTTTCTTTTCCCTGTACAAACCTTTGATATCACGAGCAAGTGAAATAATTTTATTATAGTATTCCGGTATCAAAGATGCTTTATTTGCTCTCAGGGCATTAAGTTCATTTTCCAAAGCTTTGATTTCATCTGTTTTATCAGCGAGCATATCATCGTTCATCCTTTGATACTCGCGTACTTTCCCTTCAATTATGCCAAGTTGTTGTTTAAATGCTTCAACATCAGCAGCAGTTATGCCAAGCATTTTATATATTGCATCGTTGCAGTCAGTAAGCTGTTTCTTTGTATCATCGAGTTCCTGTTTCAATGAATTAATATCACTGTCCAGATTTTTCAATTGGTCGTCAAGGGCATTTACTTTTGCCTGCCAATCCTGAATGAGCTTGGCTGCTTCTTCTTTGGTTAATTCCTCGTCAGGTTTTGACTGTGTCTGAGAATACACCTTGCCTGACATGAGAGCGCCAATAATTACCATTATAATAAATAAACTGACTTTCTTATACATGTTGTTCTCCATAAATTTTTTGTTAAACTAATTTTGAATTAAGAACAAAACCGGAAGCATAATTACTTAACTTCCTGTCCAGGTGTGTAATCAGGCCAGCAATTAGGCCACTTTGATAATTTGTCTTCAACAAATGATTTGTCATCCTGACATTTTTTAAGTTCTGCTTTTCTGGCAGCAACTTCAGATTCAAGGTTTTTCTTTTCTTGCCTTTTCCTGGCAATCATTTCGGTCAAGCTTGATTCTTTAGCTCTAAGCTCTTTCAACTGAGTCATCTGTTCCTCAGTAATCTTTGGTGTACAACTGCTCATAATTATAACAGTCGAAAAAATTACGGAAGCGATGCCAACTCCGGAGAAAACTCTGCCAGACCCTCTCCATGAATTTTTCTCTTCCGATATCATATCTTGTCAAACCTTCCTGTCTTAGCTCCGCTTCGACTTTTGCATGGG
>DAHXMP010000257.1 GCA_027371665.1 Bacteroidota bacterium
AAAATAATACTCTGTTCATAATTCACCCGGATTTAAAGTTGCAATTTTTCTTTTATATTGTTTTGGTACTTAGAAAATTCATCGTCATCGGATAAAGCCATATCGAGCTGTTTAGTCAGCATTGTCAGCCTGCCTAACAGGTAAAGGCGGTTTTTAACCGTTTCATCGGTTTGATAGTTTAAGAAAGCATCGAGAAAATCTCCTTTACTGCTGCATTCAAATCCTGCCTGAGCTAATATTCCTGAGATTAACCTGATTCTCATTATTCGCCGCTCGAACGATGCACCGCCTTCCTTGAATCTCAACCTGATAAAATTTTTGCTTACGACAGGTGTGCACATTGCTTCGAGTGTCGAATAATGATAACCGAGCCTGATGTTAAAAACCATATATTCTTTACTTATGACTGCATAACTTTTTTCGCTGAAATCTTGTTTTCTGGCTGCAGAAGCATCCGTTGCCATTACCGATAAAAAGCTTTTTATATCGGGAGGTGCAGGAGGAGTTGTCCAACCTTCCTTCAAAATACCATCCCAAAATGCTTTAAAGGGAATTGAACGGACTTCGTTATCGTTAATCCTTTTTTTCTTATCTGCAACAGGTTCGTCATCAATTGAAATAATGTCAACAGGAAGCGGAATATCGCTTTTTAAATGGTAGCTGATGCTGTTTTTCCGGGATACTGTTGCTCCGGAAAACATTTCTTCCATTGACTTTTGATGTGCATAACGAAGAATATCATGTATTGTTGAAGCATGAACAATATCCGAATCTGAGAACGAAGAATTAATAAGGTTTAGGGGAATAATTTTCGTGCTTATTTTTTTTAATAGCTCAAATACATATTCATCATTGTAGTTGTTGACAGGTTTTAATGCCTCGACAATTTTAGAGTGAACGCCTTTATAGATGATGCAATTTGTTGCATCTATTGTAACGGATTCGTTTTGCATTAGAAATTCAGTATTCTCAAAACCAACAATTGTCGGGATAGCGTATTCACGGGCTATAGTAACCATATGGCTTGCCACACCGCCGATTTTAGTAATGATTGCCGAAGCTTTGTTTAATGCGGTAATCAATCCGGGAAAAGGATTCTCGGTAACAATAACGCAATTATCGGGAAGATTTATTAAATCATGGATACTCTTAATGTGAAAAATGGAGCCGGATGCAGCACCCGGGCATGCAACAGTTCCGCCTTTGGCAACTATTTCAATGTCTGTGGTATCAACTTCCATCGAAGAAAGCTGCTTAATGATTCTGAGGGGCCGGGTTTGCAGGATAAATAATTCACCTGATTTATCAATTGCCCATTCGATATCCTGCGGAGAACCATAGTGCCGTTCTATTTTTCGGGCAATTTCAAATAAACGCAGGATTTCATCATCTGATAAAGATGGCAATTCTGCAAAATCATCAGGCAAATTTGTTAATGATGTTCCGCCATCATTTTTTAGCAATAATTGTTTGGATTTCTTTGCGATTATTTTTTGAACTATTTTTTGACTTTCCTTTGAAACGTTGAATGAATCAGGAGTTACTGAGCCGTCTACAAGAAGCTTGCCTAAACCATAGACTGAATTTATTATGACAAAATCATTTTCATAAGAAACCTGGACGGGATTGGAACTATACATGACTCCTGCAGAACGGGCATCGAGCATACTTACACAGCCGACAGACATTGCAAGGTTCGATTCGCTGAGTTCGTGACTTAAAAAATAATAGATAGCCTTTGGACTAAATTTTCCTGCAATAACTTTTTTATAAGATTCGAGAATTTCCTCTTGCCTGACGCCCAGGAATGTCGAGTATTGGCCCGCAAAACTTAACCGTGTGTCTTCACCCAAAGCACTGGAGCGTAACGAAACAAGTTTCATTGATTTGTTTTTGGTGAGTGATTCATAGCTCTTTAAAATATCATCAGCTAAATCATTAGGTATTGTTCCCGATAAGAGCAACGAATTTATTTGTGAGCTGATTTTTTCGAGGCCATTATAATCTCTGATATTGACTTGGCTTATAATTTGATTTATTTGTGATTGCAGGTTATTGTAATCAATAAAATGTTTATAGGCATAAGCAGATATTGCAAACCCGTCGGGAATCGGTATCCCGAGGTTATTTCTCAGTTCGCCCAATTGAGCATTCTTGCTTCCCACAGAACAGGCTTTTGTTTTATCGAGTTCATCGAAAGAAATTGTTAAAGGACTTTCAGGGATGAATCCTATACCTGATAGTGAAACATTAATTTCGTCCCTGATTGTTTCGTATTGATGCCGGATTTTTAAATATTTATCCCCGCCAAGTAAAATCATGTTTTCAACCAGGAGATTGAGATTATTATTTAAATCGGCAACCACATTTTTGATATAATTAATATCGAAGATGAAATCACCACCGGATTTTTCTTCAATATCACTAATAATTTTAAGTGCATTGTTGTTGCAATCGAGAACAATTGCGAAACTGTTGAATTTTTCGAGTAAGGTATTGGATGATATGCCCGATTGTTCAGTATTTGAACTGTTTTCGGTTATTCCAAAAATTTTATTTTTTATTTTTTTCAAATTCATATAATCATCATCAGATTAAATAAAAGTGATGGTGATGGTTTACCATACTAATATAATAATAATTTTAAGCTAATCGAAATATCAAAAATTAATAAAGCTGATACATAATCTTAACTGAATAGAGAATGAGTGTCAGTCTTACAAGGAGTGTACAACATAAGGATTACAATTGAACTTTTACATTTTAAATAATAGGGTACATTGGCTAATTTTTAATTGGTGTATAGAACCACGTATTAATAATGCTGAAAATTGATTCTATGAAACTAACAAGAACAACAATTCAAGGTGAAATTATGCTCAGGAGATTGTTATCACGAATCCTTCTCACAATGTTTTTTATAACTTCAAATTTTCTTACATTGTTTGCTGAAGGCAAACCCGAAACAGCTTTGACACGTAAGGTTAAGGTCGAAGGATTAAGCGGTTTGAACCTGTTTCTGGCTAATACTTATAATAATAACAGATTCTTGTTTGCGGTAATTTCATCGGGGTCAATCATTGTCCTGGGAATTATTGTTACATATATTATCAGCTTTATCATTAAGCCGGCAGGGCATACGAATAAAGAAGAATAAAAAATATGCCAGGATAAACTCCTGACAAGTTAATAAAAATAAAGGGAGAAAAGATGGAAATTTTCAACATTTATCTGCCAATAGCACAAATCGAATTTAATATTATTTTGCTTTTCATTTTGGGATTTTGTGTAGGTGTCCTGGGAGGATTTTTTGGAGTCGGAGGTGGCTGGATTGTTACACCGGCACTAAATATGTTCGGTTTTCCTATGGATTATGCAATCGGGACGGATATAACCTATATATTCGGCCAATCAATAGTTTCGACAAAAATTCACAGCGGTCTTGGGAATATTGACTGGAAGCTTGGTATTTATTCAATAGTTAGTTCAGTGCTTGGTGTGGAAGCAGGAGCACAATTAATCGTACATTTGAAAAGAATATATGGCGGAGCCGGTTTGGATTCGATTGTAAGATGGAGTTTTATAATTTTATTGTTATCACTTGGGGCTTTTATGCTCTACGACTACTTTGTCGTTCAGAAAAAAATGTCCGAAGAAGAGAAGAAAACTGATAACCTAAAGAAAACAAATATTTCTAAATTGCAAAAGCCGAAAAAAGTTGCTTTGCCAATAAGGCTTCAAAGGATTAAGATGTATCCTATGGTATCATTCCACGCATCCGGGATTAAATCGGTATCTTTCTGGATTGTATTCATAATTTTCTTTTTGGCAGGTTTATTACAAGGATTCCTGGGAGTTGGCGGCGGTTTTATAAAGATGCCGGCAATGATTTACCTGCTTGGCGTACCAACAGTCATCGCAGTTGGGACTGATTTATTCAATGTGTTAATTACTTCGATATACGGAGGATTTACATATGCATTAAAAGGAAGAGTCGAACTTGTTGCGGCAGTGATTATGTTTTTCGGCGGTGCAATTGGAGCGATATTCGGTTCTTCTGCGACGAAGTATGTTAGAGGATATGGCATTCGCTTGCTGTTTGCATTAATGATTTTACTTGCCGGAGGTTCGGTATTAATTAAACAGATGGAAAAAACACTCGATATGCCTATCTTGAATACTATCTCAAGCACAGTTGTTGTTTGTGCTGCGATTGTTATGACAGCGATTGTTCTAACAAAGCTTACAGTAAGCTATGTGCAACTGAAAAAATCAGAACTGGATTTCAATCCTGATTCTTTATCATAAGTTATTACAGGGTTCACAGGAAATAACGGCTATTAATTTTAGAAATTAATTAGTAAAAAAAATATCTATAAAACCACTTTATTAAGAGTGAAGTGGTTTTTTTATGCAAATTGATATTATATTTGTTTGGCAACGAACCGGACAAAAGTTTATGAATTTTCTGAAAATATTATTTACCCCGCGAAACAAGGGAAGGTTGAATTTCAAGATGAGATTTCAACATTTCCAGGAATTGCTTGCCGCAAACGATGAAGCACATAAATACATGAGTGAAATGGCAGAACTTATTGCATCGGGAAAGATATTTTCAAAAGCTTATGCAAATAAATTATACAGGGGATTAAACGAAAAGACCTTTGAAATTACCAAACATCTTGTAATAATGAGTAACGGCAAATACAGGGACTTAATTGATAAAGCTAAGGAAATAGAAGATAAGTGCAGTCAATTGCTTTCCCCGCGTATTTTGTGCACTTTGGGATGGGATTGTCCTGATTATAACTGCCCGGTATGCGAAAGGGTGAAAAGAATTTCCGACGAAATACCTTATGCTTATAATCTGACTGATGTGGATGATAGCCTGTCAATGGAAGTCGGTACAAAAATGAGCAGGCTTGGTGAAGTTAAAAAGAAGCTTTCAATTCCCATACCCGATGGATTTTGCCTGACAGTGAAACTATTTGAAGATATCATGCTGGACAGCGATTTAAGAAAGAGAAAAGATGCTATATTTTTCGACATAGATTTTGACGATATTAACCAGGTGCAGAAAGCCTGCAGGGATGCACAGGAATTATTTATTACAACACATGTCCCTGATAAGGTTGTTAATATAATTCATGAAACTTTCGATAATAATTTCGGAGAGAATAGCAATATTATGGTATCAGTCCGTTCGAGTGCAATTGGTGAGGACAGTGCTGATTATTCATTTGCGGGTTTGCATTATTCGGCTTTGAATGTCAGCAGGGATAATCTTGTTGATGCTGTTTATGAAGTTTTAATCTCAAAGTACTCTCCGCAATCGGTTGTTTACAGGTATTTTTCCGGATTGAGGGACGAAGATATGCCCATGAGTGTCGGCTGTATGAAAATGGTTGATGCTGCGATAGCAGGAGTAATGTTTACAATAGACCCGGTTCGAGATAAAGATGTCCTTCTGATTAATGCAGTAAAGGGATTAGGTACAATAGCAGTTTCGGGACAAATTACACCTCAAACCTTTATCGTCGCTAAAACAGAAAAAGCAAAAGTTATTGAATTTAAACCCGGGAATCAACAATACCAGGAGAAAACTAAGGAAACAGACGGAATTGAAAAAAAGAAGATTTCCTTAACTTACAATCAAATACCATTATTAACCGAAAAGCAAATAAAAGAGCTTGCCGGATATGCATTAAAGATTGAGGAATATTATGGTTCACCACAGGATATCGAATGGGCAATTGACCAGACCGGGAAAATTTATATTCTCCAGGTCAGGCCTCTGCAAATCAGAAAAAAAACCGAAGAAATAATTTTGCCAGCGGATTTTACAAAACAGCTCGATGACAAATACGAATTAATTATAAAGGATGGCGAATCGGCAAGCGGGGGAGTTGCTTTCGGAGAAGTGTTTGTTATCAACAATTTGAAGGAGATAAATGATTTCCCGAAAGGAAGCATTATCGTTACAAAGAAAACCCAGCCGGAGTTAACCAGCCTGATACATAAAGCATCAGGATTCATAACCGAAATCGGCAGCACTACAGGTCACCTGTCAATAATAGCAAGGGAGCAAAATATACCTGTTTTGATGAATGTTGAAAATGCAACGTCAATTTTTAATAATGGTATGGAAATAACATTATTTGCTAATGAAGGCAGAGTTTATAAGGGAAAGGTGGTTGATCTGATTAATGCTTATAACAGAAGAAAGGAAAATGAAAATCTGTTTTTAAAAAGCCCGATTCACAGGCTTTGGCATAGGGTTTCAAATTATATGTTCAAACTGAACCTTACAACTCCAAATTCAGCCAGGTTTGCACCTGAATATTGTGAAACCTATCATGATGTTATAAGGCTTGCTCATGAATTATCAATGAGGGAGATGTTTTCATTTTATGAATCGGCACGCTATGACAGTGGAAAGACCTACAGACTAAAGTTTGAAGTTCCGCTCGATATATATGTGATTAATCTTGGTGGAGGATTAAAAATAAAGGAATGGAAAAATGTAATTACCGTTAATGATATCATATCCAAACCCTTTAATGCCTTAATTGCAGGGATGACATCCAAGGGAATTGAATGGGGGGGGCCGTTGGCAATTGATGTTAAAGGCTTTCTGAATATAATGATGACAAATATATCCGACCCACATAAGGCTGAGAGAGATATTGGCTCGAAGAGCTATGCACTTATTTCCGATAATTATGTCAACTTTTTCTCAAGGCTTGGTTATCATTTTTCGAGACTCGATGCTTTGGCAAGCGGCGAAGTTAAAAATAATTATATTAATTTTCATTTCCGCGGTGGTGCTGCCGATGCTATCCGAAAAGCAAGAAGAGCAAAAGCAATTACAAAAATTCTGGAGTCTTTGAATTTTACTGGTATCAACAGAGGCGATACTGTAATCAGCGATATCCGTAAAATATCCGATGAAGAAATTTATAAATTATTAAAAGATATTGGCAGGTTAATGGGTGCCGTAAGAAATACCGATGTTACGATGCTGACAGATAAGCATATTGATGTTTTTGTACAGGGATTTCTCGAAGGAGACCCCGCACCTGTTAAGAGATTTTATAAGATTGAAAATATAAGTGAAAGCCAGGATACTCAAGCCAAATAATCCACAAAAAAGAAAAAGCTATTTTTCATCCCTGACATAATAATTTGAATCGAGAAGTTGATTTTTATCATCTCTATACAATGCGTATTGAAAACCTTTCTGAAGGCTGAAGGCACCATAGTTTCCCTTTTTATCCAAAGCAATGAATCCAACCTGGAAATCCTTATAATCAGATTGCTTTTTTACGATGCGTTCGATAGCAAGCTCGCATGCCTGTTGAGGTTTTTTGCCAATTCTCATTAATTCGACAATAAGGAAACTTCCTGCGATTTTCATGACTGCTTCTCCCTTGCCGGTAGCAGCAGCACCACCGACTTCATTGTCAACAAACATACCGTCGCCAATAATCGGAGAATCGCCAACCCTGCCATGGTATTTCCATGCCAAGCCGCTTGTAGTGCAGGCACCCGAAATGTTTCCCTGATTATCAATGGCGAGCATGCCTATTGTATCGTGCCCTTCCGTTTTAATATCAGGCTTATATTTTGAATCTTTCAGCCATTTTTCCCATTTTGCTTTTGTTTCTTTAGTCAGGAGATTTTCTTTTTTGAAACCATTATCTAATGCGAATTTTAATGCACCTGAACCGACAAGCATAACATGTGGTGTTTTTTCCATTACAAGCCGTGCAACTGAAATGGGATGTTTAATATGCTGAATACATGCAACTGAACCGCAATTTCCCTTTTCATCCATAATGCAGGCATCGAGTGTAACATAACCGTCCCTGTCGGGCAAACCTCCGTAGCCGACACTCTGAACCTTCGGGTCGGATTCGGGGACCCGTACTCCTTTTTCGACTGCGTCGAGTGCCCTGCCGTTATTTATAATAGTTTTCCATGCCGCTTCATTAGCAGGAATGCCATGTTTCCATGTCGAGATAACGATTGGTAGTGATGGATTTTCTTTAAGATTTTGAGCAGAATCTGATTTTTCATCCTGCCCGGAAAATAATTTGGGAGAGGAAATAACGGATACTGCACCAACAGATGCAATCAAAGAGTCTTTCAGGAACTTACGTCTATCTATCATACATATTTATTTGATGGAAAAAAATGGTAAAAAACAAATTTAAAAAATTAATATTAATTTAAATTAAAAATGGTTTCAGTTTTGCGAATTTATTTAAGGCTCGTAAGTTAGTGATAAGGGTAATATTAAAAATTTAAAATTTAATATGAAAATAAGAAACATCGTTTTAATTCTCATAATATTTAATTATGCTATTCATTTGAAAGCATACACTGAATTTCCCGATTCTCACTGGATGATGTACAAAACACCGGAAGAAGCAGGATGGTCTTCAGCTAAGCTTAAAGAGGCAAAGAAGGTATTTAATAAAATGAACGCTTCCTCTGTAATGGTTATTTATAAAGGAAAAGTTTTAATTGCATGGGGAGATGTAAACAGAAGATTTCTTGTTCATTCTATCCGGAAAAGCTTTGTTAGTGCTTTATACGGTATATATGTCAAGGAGAAAAAAATAAATATTAACGAAACCCTCGAAGAATTAAAAATAAATGATAAGGAACAATTAACAGAAACAGAAAAACAGGCAAAAATAAGCGACCTGTTGAAAGCACGTTCAGGGATTTATATTCCGGCGGTTTGCGAAACACCCCAGATGAGAGACCAAAGGCCTAAAAGAGGAAGCCATAAACCAGGGGAATTCTGGTATTACAATAATTGGGACTTTAACGTTCTTGGTGCAATTCTTAAAGAGAAAACGGGGAAAAGCGTTGGTGAAAATGTAATGCAGAAAATTGCACAACCCATTGGATTTGAAGATTTCAGGATGATTGATTGTTTTTACAATTATGAAAAGGAGTTGACGAATTTTCCGGCTTATCTTTTTAAAATGTCGGCAAGAGATTTATGCAGATTCGGGCTTCTGTATTTATCTAAAGGAAGATGGAAAGGAGAGCAGATAATAGGAGAGGACTGGATTAAAGAAAGTCTGACGGAATATACTGTTTTTAAAAATTTAAAAAATTTTTCAGGATATGGTTACCTATGGTGGCTATCAAAACCTTTTTCTGAATACGGAGCCTTTTCTGCTTCCGGGCTGGGAGGGGAATTTCTGACAGTTTTACCGAAATTGGACCTTGTTTACTGCCAGAGAGCGAATACTTATGAAAATAAATTTATTACGGATTCAAACAGAATTAAGTTGATGAGAATGATTGTTAATGCTAAAATCAGTGAACCAAAGCAAGACCCAAAACTTATGCCGATGATTATTCAGCCAAAATATTTTAGCAAATTACAGCTTCCTAAAAATAAAATAAAAAAATATTTAGGGGAATACTTTTTCAAAAATGATACAGGCAATTTTTATTTTGAGATTAAGGAAGAAGATGGTAAGATTTGTATTTGGAACCATATTATTGGCAATGTAATCCTGTTGCCACAAAATGAGAAAAACTTTATCTTTGAAGATGTGGGCTGGCGATTGTGGATTGATTTCAGAAAAGGAAACAATCCATTGGCAATTATTACAATGAGCAATGGGAAGAAATACAAGTGCTACAGGTTAAGCACGAAGGCATTATGAAAATAAGGAAACCTGGTCCAATGAAGTCTTTTTATCTGTTTTCTTCTTTTTTTCTTTTCTGATTTTCTGAACATCGAAACGAATGAATTTAGCATACTTTCTAATTGCCTGCATATTCTTCCTTAAACGGACACCTGCTTGTTTATTTCCATTTCTGTAGAATTTATTGAAGTTTTCTTCACTTTGTTTTACAATCTCGAGTAATTTTTCATAATTATTCATAAATACCTCAAAAAAAATTCAGAATTATCTAAGTGCCAGTGCGAAGTCAATGATTTCGTCGGGTATTTGTAAGTGTGTTGATCTATTATCATCGGCAGCTTCGTCAATGGATAAAACCTTAGGTTTTTGACCCACATTATAAGCTGTATAAAAAGCACTGCCGGTTTTTTTAAAAGCATCGTTTACCATACAGAATCCCAGCCAGCTTGCGAGTAAGATGTCTTTAACGACGGCAGTTCCGCCCCTTTGGAAATACCCCATGTCAACATGACGGATTTCATGTTTAATATCCCTTTGTTTAAAGATTTCAGTCAGAATATTTGTTATTTCGGTTACGTTTTTATTATAACCCTCAGAGACAATAATACGTGTGTCCCTGTCCCTTTCGTCAATAATCGTTGCAAGCCGCTCGAAGTCCACATTTTCACCCGGGCGGATAATATATTCGGCACCTGTTGCGATACCAGCATAAAATGCAAGATAGCCTGAATCGCGGCCCATGGATTCAATAATATAAACTCTGCGGTGGGCACTCGCAGTGTCCCTTATCCATTCAAGCATTTCGAGGCTCTTGTCAATTGCACTGTAAAATCCGATAGAAAAACCGTAGTTATTACAAACATCATTGTCAATCGAACCGGGTGCAAAAAGAATTTTTGTGAGCAATTCTTTTTCAGTAATAATATTGTTTAATACCTGTGCAGCTTTAAGGCTTCCGTTGCCTCCGATAATAAACAAGTAGTCCACAAGATTATCATGCAGATTAATTGCCATAGCTTCCTGCATATCCTTATCATCTTTCAATTCAGGCACTCTGAGTGTTCCGAGAATCGTACCACCACGATGAGCAATTCCAGCAGTATTTCTTTTGTCAAGTTTTCTGAAGTTGTTATCAATCAGTCCCCTCCATCCGTCAATAATGCCCCATACAGCAGTCGAAGGTTTAAAATTCAAAGCACTTCTTACAACAGACCTTATATAAGCATTCATTCCAGGCGAGTCTCCACCACCTGTAAGTATGGCAAATTTCATTTTAACCTGTTTTGTATTTGTTATTAGTTTATTTGTAATATACAAAAGAGACTAATAATTTGGCGGGAAATTTTACAAAAAATAGCTATATTATAATTAGGAATATTTGAAATATATGAATAAATCTAAAATCATTCTCTTAAGGTAACGTTTATAGTTGGGCGTTATATTTTTTAATGGATGAGTCCGAAATGTATATCAGGAGATAACAGAACATGAAAATAATTTTGGTATCAATTATATTTCTCATATCGTTGTATAATTATTCAATAAGTTCTGATGAAAGTAATTATGAACCTCAAACGATTATAATCAAATTCAGGCAAGGTTCTAATTATGAATATTTATGGAAAGCAAACGGGAGAAAAGGAGAACTCGAAGGGCTAAAAGATGTGTTAGGGGATAATAATAGCAGGGGTTATATAACGGATGGAAATTTGCTGATGCTTTCAGAAAAATATAATTATTTAAACAGTAGTTTCATGAAAAATATAAGCCCTGTCAATAGCATTAACTTTTGGAGCTTTTCACCTGCAGAGAATCTTTCGAGAATATGTATTATTAAGTATAAAATGCCGATTGACCCGATTATTGCAGCAAGGAAACTTGAAACTGAACCGGAAATTGAATATGCAGAACCACTATATATTTCTCATATTGCCGATATACCAAACGACTCTTTATTGAGCTACCAGGATGATTTAACTCAGATACATGTATTTGACGCATGGGACGTTTTGGATACCGGGCAGACAATTATCGTAGGGATAGTTGATACGGGTGTTGATTATCTGCACGAAGACCTCGATTCAAATATCTATGTCAATCCGGGTGAAACAGGCCTGGATTCACTGGGTAGAGATAAAAGGACAAACGGAGTTGATGACGATAAAAACGGATATGTTGACGACTGGCACGGCTGGGATTTTGTAAGTTCGCAAAATCCAAACGGAGATAACGACCCTATGCCCGGGCATGAGCATGGCACGCATGTAGCAGGAATAGTAGGTGCAATTGTCAATAATCATTTCGGAATTGCCGGAATTTCAAAGAAGGTTAAATTGTTGCCGGTTAAGGTAGCCGATGATAATCCTCTCAGTACATCAGTTACTGAAGGTTATAATGGAATGTTGTATGCCGCATTGATGGGAGCAGGAGTGATAAATTGTTCATGGGGAAGTTCGAGCAAATCGGATGCAGAGCTTGAAGTACTGAACACTGTCTTAAATATGGGAACCGTGGTAGTGGCAGCAGCGGGAAATGACGGTAGAAATATTGCGTTTTATCCGTCTGCAAGCGATGGAGTCTTGTCTGTTGCAGCAGTTGATTCAAGGGATGTGAGAGCCGGATTTTCAAATTTTCATAATACTATTGATGTTTCTGCACCAGGAGTTGATATACTTTCAACAATCCCAAATAATTCTTATACATATCTCAGTGGCACATCTATGGCAAGCCCGGTTGCCGCCGGAGTAGCTGCACTGGTAAGACAGAAATTTCCCGCTTATTCCCCGATGCAGGTTATGGAACAAATAAAAGCATCATCAGATAATATTGATTCACTGAACCCGTATTTCATCGGTGAGATTGGGAGAGGAAGAGTAAATGCCTATAAAGCTGTTACCGGTACAGGACTAAAATCGGTTAAATTGATTAATTATAGTATTAAGGACAATAATGACAGTTTGTTTGACAGAGGTGATACGATAGCATTAAGCTTGAAATTATTAAATGTGTTGAGCCCCCTGATAAATGGAAGAATTGTAGCTGTTTCAAATTCAATTTATAATTTTAATTTTTTAAAGGATAGTTCTACGATAGGAAATATGGCAACGATGGAACAGAAAGATGTTCCGGACACAATTAAATTTATTATCCCCGGTGATATTCCTAATGATTTCAATTTTGAACTGGAAGTTAAAATATTCGAAGATACAAGTTTTATAAATAATGTTTACGTAGATATGTATTTCAGGCCTTCTTACAAAACCATGAATGCTAATAATATTACAGTTACATTTAACAGTATAGGCAATATCGGCTATAATGATTATCCGAGTAACAGCCAGGGGGATGGTTTCAATTATAAAGAAAATAAAGACCTTTTGTTCGAGGGATCTTTGCTCGTCGGCAAGTCACAAAACAATATTTCTGATGTAGCTCGAGGAGATGACCAGACAAGGCAAGACGGTTCCTTTTCTTCTGGGGATGTGTTTGATGTAATAAAAAACGGAGAGATAGCAGCACAGGAAGGTCATGCATCTTTCCATGATAATAATTCGTTTTCTGATGCAGGAGTAAAAGTTAACCAGTCGGTATATCAGTTCGGCGACAGTTTGTCAAAGGATTTTATTATTATCGTTTATGATATAATCAATAATTCCGGCGAAGATACTGATTCTCTGTATGCATCACTTTTTCTCGATTGGGATATAGGCCCATCAGGTAGAAATAATTTTGTGAAATATGACAATGAAAGTGTTATCGGATATGTTAAGAATGTTGCGGATACATCATATCCTATGATAGGTACTGCAATGTTATCATCTCATTGGCTGAATTTTTATGCTATTGATAACAATGGTGCTATAGATAATAACGGAATAATCTGCCCGAGTATCTGGGATGGTTTTTCAAAAAGTGAAAAATGGATGATGATGAGCAGTGGAATTTTAAGAAAACAAACAAATATAACCGATGTTTCAATGATGATTGGTGCAGGCCCGATAAAATTGAAAAACGGAGATACGACAAGGGTTGCGTTCAGTATTTTCGGGGGTAAAACGCTTGATGATTTGAGGCAGGGTGCCCGTTTATCAAGGGAAAAAGCAATAATACATCATTTAGCTGACGGAACTTTTACACGTCTTCCTCAACGAGATACAATTTATAATTTGTATCCCAATCCAATTTCTATCGGTGACCTTAAGGTTGATTTCGGTTTATCGGACGGAACCTATCTAAAGGGGGAAGTTGTTGATGTTCTCGGTAAGATAATTGAAACTCCAATACAATTGAAGTATTATTCAGCCGGTCTTTACACGGAATTTATACCGACAATTAAGCTTAGCCAGGGTAGATATTACCTGAAACTTACGACGAGTTATGACTCCATGGTTGAACCTTTCGAGGTGATTAGGTAAGATATTAGTAATTAATATTGAACCATCACATTCAAAAAATTATATTAAAAAATGATTTAATTATAAGCGGTTATAATGAAAATTTTTTAAAGATAAATAAAATATCCGCCTGAAATAAAATAAATTAATTTCTTTTTATACTTAACAATATTTTTTTTCGTCTATTTTGCCGATTTTATTTTAAAATTGTTTTAATTAATCTTTTGAAGAATTAAGCGGAATAATTGGTCTAAGATATGTTTCGTTTTGAAAATAATTTGTTTTTGTATGCATTGATTATTATCCCTGTGTTTGTACTTTTGTTTATACTGTTAAGAAAGTACAGAACGAGATTAATCGGAAAATTTGGGGATATTAATCTTTTAAACAAACTGTCACCGGATGTTTCGAAATATAAACCCTATATAAAAATATCATTATTGATGGCAGCACTATCTTTCATTTTGCTGGGAGCGGCAAATCCTCAAATCGGCTCGAAATTGATGGAATCTAAGCGGGAAGGAATTGACGTAATTATTGCGATAGACGTTTCAAACAGCATGAAAGCTGAAGATGTAAAGCCAAACCGTTTAGAGAGAGCAAAACAAATCGTATCGAAGCTGATTGACAAGTTATATAACGACAGAATTGGCCTGATTGTGTTCGCAGGGGATGCGTTCACACAGCTACCTTTAACGACGGATTATTCCGCTGCAAAACTTTTTCTCGGCAACATCAATACGGATATGATTAATAACCAGGGAACGGCTATCGGTAGTGCTATCGAGCTTGCAACGAAATCATTCAAGCAGGATGAAAAGAAATATAAAGCTCTGATAATTATTACGGACGGAGAAAATCACGATGATGATGCTCTGGGTATGGCTGTTAAGGCTGCCAAAACAGGTGTTGTCATTTACACTATCGGTATGGGGTCCGTTGACGGTGCACCGATACCTGTTTATTCCGGTAATCAGATAACCGGATACATGAAGGATGAGAACGGAAATACGGTTATTACAAAACTTGACCCTGCGATGCTTGAGCAAATTGCGGCTTCTGGCAACGGGAAATTTATACGTTCCGCCGGGGAAGACCCCGACCTTGCACAAATATTAAATAAAATCGCCGGCATGGAGAAAAAAGAATATAAATCTCAATTATTCACCGATTACGTTGATTATTTCCAGTATTTCATCGGATTGGCATTCGTTGTTTTGATAATTGATATATTTTTATCTGAACGAAAGAATAAATATATTGAATCATGGAATCTTTTTGGGGAGAAAAAGTAATGAAGAAAATATTATTAATATTATTAATTATTTCTTTGCCATTATCGCTTTATTCTCAGTCTTACAGGGATTACCTGCGAAAAGGAAATAAATTATATAAGGATAATAAATATAATGATGCAGAGATTAATTACCTGAAATCTCTGCAGAAAAACAAAGGTTCTGATAAGGCTGTTTTTAATATCGGCGATGCTCTTTACAAACAGGGTAAATACGATAAAGCCGCTGAAAAATTCAACGACCTGACTACAAGAAAGATGGATAAGAAAACTCTTGCTTCGACTTACCATAATTTGGGTAACGCATTGCTCCAGGATAAAAAATATGCTGAAAGTATCGAGGCTTATGAAAAATCTTTGAGAAATAATCCAAATGATTATGATACGAAATATAATCTTGATTATGCACGAAGGATGTTGATTCAGCAGCAGCAACAAAAGCAGCAGAATCAGCAAAACAAACAAAATAAAAATCAACAACAGCAACAACAGCAGAAGCAAAATAAAGATAATAAGAATAAACAACAGCAGCAGCAGCAACAACAGCAACAAAAACAGGGCGACAAAAATCAACAACAACAACCGAAAATTTCGAAGGAAGATGCACAGAGAATGCTGCAGGCAATGACTAACGAAGAAAAAAATACGCAGAAAAAACTTAAAAAGCAGGCTCAGGGAATAAAAGTGAAATCAACGAAACCGTGGTAATAAATTAATTGTTTTAATCTTGAATAATGAAATGTCAAAAGCAATAATTTTAATTTGCAGTATAATTGTATTTATTTTTAATCAGTCGGAAAGTTACAGCCAGTTCACGGCATCCGTCAATCAAAATCCTGTAACAGCCGGAGAACAATTACAGGTAACATTTAGCCTATCGAATGCAAGCGGGTCGAATTTCAGGGCTCCTTCGTTTAAAGGATTTTCGGTTTTAATGGGACCCAGCACATCACAGCAGATGAGCATAGTAAACGGGCAGATGTCGCAGAGCGTTTCCTATACTTATGTGTTGCAGGCAAATGCCGAAGGGAATTACACAATTGGCTCAGCTTCGATAGATGCCAATGGAAAGACATTGAGAACTAACCCGATAAATGTCTTGGTTACAAAAGGGAGCCCACAGCAGCAGCAGAAACAGCAGCAACAAGCCAACCAGGAGAAAACGCTGAACAAACAGGCAAGCGATGTGATTTCAAAAAACCTGTTTCTGAGATTGAATGTAAGCAAAAAAGAATGTTTTCTCGGTGACCAGGTTATCGCTACCTATACTTTATATGTGCATCCAGAACTGAGACTGATGCAGCTTGTCCCTTCGCAGAATGCACCGACATATAACGGCTTCTGGACACAGGATATTGACATCGGGAAACTGCAATTTCATACTGAAAAAGTAAACGGTGTTCTTTTCAATGCAGCAGTAGTAAAGAAAGTTGTGCTGATACCTCAGCAGTCGGGCAAATTGACTATAGAACCATTTATCTTTGAAACAGTTTGCAGGCTTATGGTTCAGAATCCGCAAAGAAGACGACATGATTTTTTTGATAATTTCTTCTCCTCATTTGCTGACAATTACCAGGACTTTAAATATAATGCAAGTTCAGGTGCAGTTACTATTAATGTCCGCCCTTTGCCTCAAAATGCACCTGCTGATTTTAATGGAGGAGTCGGAAATCTATCTTTGAAGGCATGGCTTGACAAGACAAAGACTAAAACGAACGATCCTGTCAACCTAAAAATTCAGATATCCGGAAATGGAAATTTAAAACTGTTGGAACCGCTTGCATTAAAACTTCCACCGGATATTGAAACCTATGACCCAAAGATTAACGATAATATTTCGGTAACGGGTACGGGTGTTTCCGGGACTAGGACTTTTGAATATTTGCTTGTTCCGCGTCATGCAGGAGAATATAAAATAGACCCGGTTGGATTTTCTTATTTTAATCCAGGTAATAAACAATATATAAGGTTGAAGACTCAGGAATTTCAATTAAGTGTAGAACAAGGCACGGGGCAAGATAACGGGCAATTTATTAGCGGTGTCTCGAAGGAAGACATCAAATATATAGGAAAAGATATCAGGTTTATTAAACATATATCCGGCGAACTTAGCAAAAACAGCGACGGGTTCTATGGTTCCGTTGGATTCATTGCTCTTTCCGTTTTGCCCGTTTTATCTTTCTTTATATTTTTTATTTACATGAAAAGACAGCAAAAACTGGAAGGCAACCAGGTTTTATTGAAAAACAGGAGGGCGACGAAAGTAGCGAAAAAGAGGTTAACTCAAGCAGGGGAGTTTTTAAAGAAAGCCGATAGCGGTAAGTTCCACGAAGAAGTTTCACATGCATTATGGGGATACCTGAGCGATAAGCTCGGCATTCCTTATGCCGATTTGACAAAAGATTCTGCCACAGTGGCTCTGAAGGCTAAGAATGTGGATGAAGAAAAAATAATTGAATGTATGGACACTATTGATAATTGCGAGTTTGCAAGGTTTGCCTCGAGCGGCAGCAGGGTCGAAATGAAAAATCTGTATGATGATGCGGTAAGAATTATTACAGGGCTGGAGGGTGTTCTGAAGTGAAAACGATAACTTTAATCTTTGTTTTTTTATTTCTGAGTTTATGCTTTGCAAAAGCAAACGAAGCAACCGATTTGTTTAATAAAGCTAATGTTCTATATCAAAACGGTGATTTTTCTAATGCAGCCCGTGATTATGAAAAAATAATAAATAATGGTTATGAGAATGCAGAAGTATTCTATAATTTAGGTAATGCTTATTTCAGATTGAATAAAATTCCCGAATCTATTCTGAATTATGAAAGAGCCTTGAGGCTTGCACCCGATGACGACGATATTATCACAAATCTGAATATTGCAGACCTAAAAATTGTTGATAAAATAGAACCTGTACCACAATTTTTCCTCGTACAATGGTATAATGGTATCAGGGGATTATTTTCATCTGCGAGATGGTCCATAATAATGGTTGTATTTTTACGGAAT
>DAHXMP010000275.1 GCA_027371665.1 Bacteroidota bacterium
AAGAAGAAAAGGCATTGAAAGAAAGATTCGGCAAGGTGCTTGGCTCGGCTGTGAATCCCGTTCTTCGTGAAGGCAATTCCGACCGCAGGCCCGCCGCAGCGGTTAAAAAGTTCGCACAGAAATATCCGCACAAAATGATGAAACCCTGGCCTGAATCCGGCTCCAAATCACGCGTAACTCACATGACGGAAAATGATTTTTACGGAAATGAGAATTCGGCGACTCTCGACAAAGCCTGCGATGTCAGAATCGAATTTGAGAGTGAAGACGGCACAAAAACAGTGTTGAAAGAAAAGCTTTCTCTTCTACCCGGGGAAGTCATTGATTCTACAGTTATGAATATCTCTGCTTTACGTAAGTTTTATGCAGAGCAAATCGAAGCTGCAAAGAAAGACGGTGTGCTTCTTTCCCTCCATCTTAAAGCTACGATGATGAAAGTCTCCGACCCGATTATGTTCGGCCATGCCGTTTCGGTTTATTACAAGGATGCTCTAGAAAAACATGCCGATGTTTTGAAAGAGATTGGAGCTAATGTAAACAACGGTCTTGCAGATATTCTGGAGAAACTAAACAAGCTTCCCGCCGACAAAAAAGCGGAGATTGAAAAAGATATAGAAAAAATTTACGAAAACAGTGCCGCACTTGCTATGGTTGATTCGAGGAAAGGTATTACAAACCTGCATATTCCGAATAATATTATCATTGACGCTTCTATGCCAAATATAGTCCGCGACGGCGGCAAGATGTGGAACAAAGAAGATAAGCTTCAGGACTGTATTGCCATGATACCAGACAGGTGCTATGCTACGACTTACCAGTCAATACTCGAAGATGCCAAAGCAAAAGGACAGTTCGACCCTTCGACTATGGGCAATGTCTCGAATGTCGGATTGATGGCTCAGAAAGCGGAAGAATACGGCTCGCATGACAAAACGTTCGAAGCTTCCGGCAAGGGGAAGATTCGTATCATTACGACATCTGGCGAAGTGCTTTTAGAGCAGAATGTCGAAAAAGGAGATATTTTCAGGGCTTGCCAGGCAAAGGATGCTCCCATTCGCGACTGGGTGAAGCTTGCTGTGAGAAGAGCAAGGGCTACCGGTTCTCCTGCAATTTTCTGGCTCGACGAAAACAGGGGGCACGACAGGGAAATAATTAAAAAAGTAAATAAATATCTGCCGGAAGAAGACACGAAAGGTTTAGATATACACATTATGAAACCTATTGATGCCATGAAATTTTCTCTTGAAAGAGTAAGAAAAGGATTGGATACGATTTCCGTTACAGGCAATGTGCTTCGTGATTACCTGACGGATTTGTTTCCAATTCTCGAATTAGGCACTAGTGCAAGGATGCTTTCGATAGTTCCTTTGCTGGATGGAGGCGGATTGTTCGAGACAGGTGCAGGCGGCTCCGCTCCCAAACATGTCGAGCAATTACTGAAAGAGGGTCATCTCAGATGGGATTCGCTCGGCGAGTATTGTGCTTTGGTTCCGTCTTTGGAATTAATCGCAGAAAAAACCGGCAATCCTAAAGCAAAAATCCTTGCTGAGACGCTCGACCAGGCCGTAGGTTCATACCTGGAAAATGCGAGATACCCCTCCCGCAAAGCCGGTGAAATTGACAACAGGGGAAGCTCGTTCTATCTCTCTATGTATTGGGCTGAAGCTCTTGCCGCACAGGACAAGGATTCAGAATTTAAAGCAAGATTTTCAAAAATTGCCAAAGCACTCGAAGACAATGAACAGAAAATTGTCGAAGACCTGCTTGCAGCACAGGGCAAGCCTGTTGACGTAGGCGGATATTACGTACCCGACCCCGATAAGGCAGCTAAAGTTATGCGTCCGAGTGCCGTGTTTAATAATATTATTGATACGATGTAGAAATTTACTTCAACTTTTCGCAAGGGAATCCTCTTTATAGAGGGGGTTCCCTTCTTACTTTTAATAAAATTCCTGTTTTCTTTCTATTAGGCTAAATACCTTAATTACATATCAATAATTTAAAATGCCCAATCGTTCATAATCTTATTTTTAAAAATTTTTATAATCTAAAAAATAATTTTGTTATTCCTAAGTTTATAGCTGTTATTGTATGGGTTTTTCTTTAATATCAGAATAAAAAATTATGGAGGAGAAAATGTTTGAAATAAATAAACCGGTGAAGAACCCGGGACAAATGGAATTAATAATAGAGCGTACTTTCAATGCACCTATTGAACTAATGTTCAGGGTATGGACAGAACATGAACATTTAAAAAATTGGTGGGGTCCAAAAGGCTTTGAATGGGTTCAAAGCAAAATGAATTTTCAGCCCGGTGGTGCTTTCCATTATTGCATGCGTTCTCCCAACGGGATGGAGATGTGGGGAAAATTTATTTATGGGGAAATATTTGTTCCAAATAAAATCGAGTTTAGAAGCTGCTTTTCGGATGAAAATGGAGGAATCACCAGAAATCCCTGGATATCAAACTGGCCTTTGGAAGTGAACAACATTCTAACTTTCAAAGAACAGGATGGCAAGACCTCGATTACACTTCGGGGAGGTCCTATAAATGCAACTCCCGAAGAGCAGCAAATTTTTTTAAACGGAACCGAATACATGAGAAACGGCTTCAAAGCCACTTTTGAGCAGCTCGATGATTACCTGATGAAAATCAGCGATAAAGAAACTATCCAAAAAAAAGATAATGAATTTACTATAACCAGGTATTTCGATGCTTCAAGGGAGCAGGTCTGGAAAGCATGGACTGAACCGGAACAAATGATGAAATGGTGGGGTCCAAAAACTTTCACTTCACCATCCTGTAAGATTGACCTTCGTGCCGGGGGGAAATATCTTTTCTGCATGAGGGCATCCGACGGTAAGGATTACTGGAGTAGTGGTACATACAGGGAGATTGTATCCGAAAGAAAACTTCTTTTTACTGATAATTTTGCAGACGAAAAGGGTAATACGGTTCCGGCTTCATATTATGGATTTAAAGAAGAATTTCAGCAGGATTTGAATGTAACTGTTACCCTTGAAAACCAAAAAAATGGCACTAAAATGATACTGAAACATGCAGGGATGCCTGCAGGCGAAATGAGCAACCTGGCTATATTAGGCTGGAATGAGTCATTCGATAAACTTGAAAAAAGTTTAAAATCAGCAAATCGAAAATCTTTAATACCCGGTCTAGAAATCGTTACTGAATCAGGTAAACAGGAAATAATAATTACGCGAATTTTCAATGCTCCGGTGAAACATGTTTTCGAAACGGCTACTAACCCAAACTTAATACCTGAATGGTGGGGACCGAAGCGGCTCGATACTACTGTTGAGATGTTTGACCTCAAAACAGGCGGTATTTGGAGGTATGTGCAGCAGGACAATAAAGGTAAAGCATATGGTTTCCACGGTGTATATCATGAAATTGTGCCTAACGAAAGAATCGTTCAAACTTTTGAATTCGAAGGTATGCCGGGGCATGTAGTCCTGGAAACTTCGACATTTGAAGACCTTAACGGTAAGACAATATGGACGTCAAGGGATGTCTTCCAATCCGTCGAAGACAGGGACGGAATGCTGCAGTCAGACATGGAAGAAGGCATAAAAGAAAGTATCGAGAGGTTCAGTAAACTTCTTAAAAAATAAAATTATAAAATATTTTCTTATGTTTCCTTTTATTTCATGCTATTAACATGTATGAAATGAGAAGCCATAGATAAATAAAATGAAATAATGAATGATTTTCATTAATTTATTTT
>DAHXMP010000209.1 GCA_027371665.1 Bacteroidota bacterium
TCGACGCACTCGAAACATTGTTCTTTCAAACTCATGAAGCAGGCGATACTAATGTCTTAGCATGTCCCCTGTTGAATTACATGCCTCTCGACCCGGACAAAAGACAAGCCCAGGAAATAACCGTAAAAGCCACAACTGCAACCAAAACGAAGGGAATTTTAGGCAGATATTTTTTTAATAAGTACATCAGGATTAATGACGAGATTGCAATGATTAATGTGGGATAGTGTGTGTAATTCAGGGCAGCCCTTATGGCATTTTCAACGGTCTGATAATGATAAGTGCCTTCGTTGGCATAAACCCCGAAAAATCTTCTGAGCTGGGATGTTGCAATGATAATAGCTGCAGCACTTGTATAGCTGTTAACAACAGGGAGGGATAAAAAATTAACGATTAATCCGAGCTTTAGCAATCCTAAAGAAAGCCTGAAGATGCCAACCGTAAGTGAAAGCATGATTGCATAGATTATATAGGCTTCGCTTCCCTGTGTTGCAAGTGGTTCCAGAGCAACCGCAGTCATAAGTGAAACAACTGCAGTCGGACCGGTTGATAAATGATTGCTCGAACCGAACATCGTGGCAAAAATCGTGGGAAGAAAAGAAGCATAAAGCCCGTAATAAATCGGCAGGCCTGCCAATTGGGCATAAGCCATTGATTGTGGGATTACTATTAATGATACGGTTACACCTGCAACAAAATCGTGCCTGAATTTGTTTGTGTTATAATCCTTAAACCAATTTAAAAAGGGGAAGAATTTATATAACATAAAAAAATATCTGTTACTGATTAGCCGAATTATTACAATGGGTAAATTTGCTATTTCATATTTGATTAAACAAATAAAGTTTTATTTCTGTAAACATGAAGTAGTAATGCCTGGGATGTTCATAGTATTAACCTGCCGGATATTCAATAAATTTATAACAGTAAAATTATATGGTTTCTGTTTTGTTAATGAATTATTTTTATTATATTGACATCTGGGGAAAGAGTAAGTAATTTCATAAAACGAACAAAATTTGAATTATAAATAAATGCCGGAATTATGAAAGTACGAATTTCAATTATTTCAATAATTATTTTTCTGATTAATGGCTTATCGGTATTTTCCCAAAATCTTGAAAGAGTAGGTGAAACTCCGGTCTTTTCAGCCGGCGGTTCACTCGGATTGAACCTTAGTTATTATGGCGTTTCGGGCATTCCAGAACGATACCGTCCTTTTGATTATTCACTTCTCGGTTCCTTTACGGTAAATTTGTTCGGAATAGCATTTCCTTTTACGGCGACAGTAAGCCAGCAGAACAGGAGCTTCATACAGCCTTTTAATCAATATGGAGTAAGCCCTAAGTATAAATGGATTACCGCTCATGCAGGATGGAGGAGCCTTAATTATTCTCCATATACCCTTGCAGGCCATACATTTCTGGGAGGAGGGATTGACATAAATCCGGGATTGTTTAGGTTTTCGGCTATGTATGGAAGGTTTTTGGCAGCGACAGCCGGTTCGAGCGACAGCGCTGCATTTTACACGATAAATCCGACTTATGAAAGAAGAGGATATGCAATAAAAGCCGGAATAGGCACATCGGGCGATTATGCAGATTTGATTTTACTAAAAGGATGGGATTTGCCCCATTCAATTTCCGATTCGGTTCAGGCACTTTCGGATTCGCTGAACAATATGGTGAAGCCAGCCGAAAATATGGTCATGGGCCTGACAAGCAGGTTCTCTTTGTTTAGCGTTCTCAATTTCGACATTGACGGAGCTGCAAGCCTTTATACTCTCGATACGCGGGCAAGTGCTATTCCCGACAGCAGTATATCGGGATTATTTAAAGCTTTAAACGGAATATTTGCAATTCACACTTCGACACAGTTGACAACGGCTCTGCAAACAGGTGTAACATACCGTGGAAGCGGATACAGCCTGAGGCTTGCTTACAAGAGAATTGACCCGGATTACAAATCTATGGGTATGTATTATTCCGAGTCCGATGTTGAAAATATAACGTTTGCCCCGACATTTTCTCTTGCACAGAATGCACTAAGGCTTGGAGGAAGCATCGGAGTGCAGAAGGATAATTTGTTAAATACAAAATCAAATACATCGAATAGAATTATCGGCTCTGCCGATGTATCTTATAACCAGCCTTTTTATGGCATTGACCTTAAATACTCAACATATGGAATAACCCAGGCGAGAGGACTGAACCCTGTTATTGACAGTATTAAAATAGCGAGGGTAAATCATAATTTTAATGTAATAGGAAGATATACGCTGAGCGGAGAGAAATCCATTCATAATTTTTTGGTGATGTGCGGATATCAAACTTTGGTTGATAATAATTCTTACACGGCAGGAAATACCGAGACGCAGAATTATACCGTTACATTAACATATCAAAGCACGTTAACGGAATTGGGATTGAGCTATGGTGCGAACATAAATGCAGTTCATTCTACAATCGGAAGCCTGAAAAATATTTTCATAGGGCCTGTGATTCAAATCAATTATGCGATAAGCTCTTTCAGCATTGGAGGTGCGATGGGGTATCAGTTGCAAAATGTTAATGGGGCAAGTGCCGGAGCTACGACGACCTTGACACTGCAAAGCGGATATCAATTAACCAAGGCACATTCCCTGCGGCTGGATATGAATTTAATAAATTCAAAAACCGATGTGCAGGGAAATCCCAGATTTACGGAGTACAGGACAAGCATAGGTTATGTATATAATTTTTAGGATGATGTGGAAAAAAGACTAAAAATAAATTTATTTTTATTGACAATTTTATTTAGAAAGGGAACTGTTTCACGCAAAGTCGCAAAGATGCAAAATCGCAAAGGAAAAAAAGATGAATGAAATATATTGTAAAAATATTATAGATATGGAAAAAAATAATTTAAAATAAATCCGGAGTGCAAGATGAAAAAGTACATACAAATTATAGTTATGACAGCACTGTTTCTTTTGATATTTTCTTTATTGAAAACAGGGCTTAAAGCCCAGGCTTATCCAATTGACATTACGACGAGCATACCGCCGCCCTACTCACCTTATTATTCGGATTATCTCGAAGGGAAAAACAATACTTTTTTAATTATTCACAATAATGATAAGGTGTCTCACAGGCTCAAGCTTGGAGGGACGATTAAAGGTGATAACGGAATTATCATTTCCACTCATTTCGGCTTCACACCTCCGTTTCCTATAGTTGTACCTGCTAACCAGGTTATGTCGCTAACGGGAAGCTACCTGAAGAATTTCATTGATGCGAAAGATATTGATGTTACGGGAATTGATAAAAATAAACTTATACAACTTGCCGCACTGCCTGAAGGAAATTATGAAATATGCTACAGGGCTTATGATTATGATACCGGCGAGCCTATGTCATCGGAATCGGGTGGCTGTGCTATGGTTACTATATTGTATCCCGATGTGCCGGTTCTTCTTCAGCCTGCAAATGAAGATACTTTAAAAAGCATCAGTGTAGTCAATCCGGTCATATTTACATGGATAAATCCTCCGACTGCCCCAATCGCAACCCAGTACACTTTGCAAATTGCCGAGATGCCCCAACCGGCGGAAAATCCCAATGCGGTTATGTACAGCACATCCCAGTTTTATTTTCAGAAAACGCTGATGACATCGAGCTATATTGCATTACCCAACGACCCGCCTTTTGTGGACGGCAATACATATGCCTGGCGTGTAGTTGCACAGGACCCTGTAAATCACACTCCATTCAAGAATAACGGTGTGAGCGAAGCATGGAAATTTACCTATAGTATAAAAAAAATAAGTATTAAACAGGATACATTAAAACTGCAGGTTCCAAAGGGAATAAATATTTTGATTCCAAATTGTCTGGAGGGCTCACCTGCTACTAATACAAGTAACAGCAGTAATCAAAATTCCCAAAATAATTATAAAGCTATTACCAAAATGATGCCTAAGATTGAAGTGAATAATCAAAAAGATTTTTATGTTTTGTGGAAGAATACGGCTGTTAAGCAGAAAGACACAACATACATAAAGTATCTTGTTCATTTTCTAAATTCTTCCAATTCCGATTTCAAGGATTTCACGGTAATTAAAAATCAGAATTCATTGCAGGTACCGCAAGGTTCGGCACTGAATGAAGCACTTGATACGATGAATGCAGATTATGAATATTTAAGTTTGGCAAAAGATGAAGCTTCGATGTATTTGGTAAACGGAGCAAATTATTA
>DAHXMP010000298.1 GCA_027371665.1 Bacteroidota bacterium
AAAATAAAAATAAATTAATTGGTGTTAAGATAGATAGAGAATATGTAAGTCCAGATGAATTAATTAATGCTGGTGCTAAATGGGCAATGAGTTTTACAAGAGAAGCAATTCTTAAGGCAATTTATGAGGCTTATTCATAAAATAAATATCGATAAAAAAGTTGAATTATTTTACGATCATTATAAAGATACCTTTGAAAATCAAAAGCTTTATCTAAAAAAAAGAAATTATTTAACTATTATTTTATTGTTGTTTATTGCAACATTTGCTTTTCAAATATCAAATCCACAACAAACAACTAAATTGTCATCAGTAATCATAAAAAAAAATGTTGGGGATATTGAAATTAATTTTGATTATATAAATAATATTTTATTATTTGGATTATTTTGGGTTGTTTTGATGTATTATCAAACAAATATACATATTGAAAAGACTTATAAATATCTTCATAAAATAGAAGAACAATTAACAAAAAATATTTTACCATTTGATATTTGCCGTGAAGGTAAAATGTATTTAAATAATTATCCCAAATTATTCACTTTTGCTCATTATATATATACAATTATATTTCCGTTGACTTTAATTGTTGTTATCATAATAAAATGGTGTAAAGATTTAACATATTTGCATTATAATTATATGAATGGACATTTAATATTCAATACAATTTTTATTTTAGGGATAATTAGTCTTACCGTTCTTTATTTAATTGATAGACATTTGGAAACAATAAAAATTTTCATAAAGATTAAAATTTTTAAAGGTCGTATATAGGTCGCCAATTCTCGTAACCATTTATAATTATAAATATCACTTACTCACTCGTAATGAGCAGGTCGGCGGTTCGAGTCCGCCTGTTGGCTCGTAATGAATATCTGATTTTATGTGTATTACGGCTGATTTCTCACATTTATTTATACTTTTCCTTCCCTGTTAATAAAAAATATTTTTATTTATTGATATTTTTTAGCTGCTATTTGGATGAAAAATGATAGGATTTTATCAAATTTCCATCAAATATCGTATTTTCTCATCAAATGTTCTTCACGTCTATTTCTAATTTATCAATCCAATACTGCAAACCGCGGTGGTTTTTATAACCGAGTTCATAGGCGGCGGATGAAACATTGCCGAAAGTTTTTTTCAGAGTTTTAATTATAAATTTTTTTCTTATAGCGATTAACGTTGTCTCGAGGTCGCCTTCAAGCTCCGGAAATCTATCGTGAGCCTCGACTTCATTTTCTATGCCGTACTCTTTCCATAATTCATTTTTAATTGTATCTAAGCTTATTTCATCCTTTTTTTCATGGAATGATGCCCTGTAAACCACATTGAGTAATTGCCTGACATTACCAAGCCAGGGTTGACGCATCAAAAGAGGAAAAACATCTTCGGATATTTTTTTTTCTTTCAATTCATTTGATTTCTGGCTTGAAAAAAATTCTTTAATAATTGATGGTATATCTTCGGTGCGGTTTCTTAGGGGAGGGATATTGATGATTTCTCCGCAGAGCCTGAATTTAAGGTCTTCCCTTAATAGCTTTTCGTTTACAGCTTCATTGATGTTACGGTTTGTGGAAGCAATGACCCTCGCATTGAAAGAGATGATGTTTTTTTCATCGCCGAGCCTTCTGTATTTTTTTTCTTCCATTGCCTGTAGCAAGCCTTTTTGCACTTCAAGGGGCATACTCGTTATGTCGTCGAAGAAAACCGTACCGTCACCTGCGGCTTCGAGCACACCTTTTTTATTGTCTATGGCACCGGTAAACGCACCTTTCACATGGCCGAAAATCTGGCTGTTGAATGTGTCAATATTTCCACTGACATTTCCGCAATTGTATTCGATAAAATTTTTACTGGAACTTTTGCTTAAATTGTGAATGATTTTTGCGAGATAGGTTTTGCCTGTACCGGTTTCGCCTATGATGGTCAGATTCATGTCATTATCAGAGGAGTCGAGAGCGTCTTTGCATACTTTTGCCATTATAGCGGATACTGAAGCGAAGCCGTGGGCTGCGAGTTTCTTTTGAGCTTCTAACCCGAGATTAGCACTTAAATCGGTTTTTATTATAGAATCGAGCTTGTCAACAAGTGCCTTAACGGTGAACGGCTTGTCGAGGAAAGCTATGGCATGTTGTTTTATTGACTCTATTGCTACTCTGCCTCTTTCGGCAGTAATGCCTGACATCATGATGATGGGTATATGGGGAGAAGTTTTTGAGAGACGCTGCATTACGTCAAGCCCGGTGATATTGTTCTCGCCATACCTGCCATGGAAGTCGTAATCGAGAAGGATACATGATAAATCGCTATTATTATTAACGACATCAAGTGCCGTTTCTCCATTATATGCTTCCAAAATTTTAAATTTTTCGTTTAAAATATGGCTCTCGACCAGGGATTCACGAAAACCATCGTGGTCGTCAACTATCAATAATTTTGGTTTGCTCATAAATTATCCTAAATTAAAATGAATCATTAAATCAGTGCCCTTCCCGGGTACGCTTTTTATATCCAAGTCAGCATAATGTTCTTCGGCAACTTTCCTGATAATTTTCATACCGAGCCCTGTTCCGTCTGACTTAGTCGTAAAATATTGCTGTTTTAATTGTTCCAGTATTTCTTTAGTCATACCTGAACCGTTATCAGAAATAATCAATGAAAGCCTGCCATCATTCCGATAAGTTGAGAATGTAATTCTAGCATCCGTCTTGTTTCGTTCCATCGCCTGAATAGCATTATCACAAGCACACTGAAGCAGAAAACCGAAATGTCTCTCATCTACATTTATCAACGGAAGGTTTTCATTAATTAAATTTTCAAGTTTTACATTTCTTCTCAAATAACGCCCGCCTTTTTCGGTAATCCACCTTTCCAGGATTTCTTTCATATTTCTTTTTGACAGGATTGGATTTGGCATATCCGCCGCGAATAAAAGCCTTCGCAAAGTTTCACCGATTTCGGTTACACTTTCTGTAATTTTCGATTCGTCTCTTTGAAGCCACACCGCATTTTCACCTAAAGAATCCTTGACCTTATAAGTTAAATTCTCGATTCTTGTTTGCACTTCGCTCAATTCATTTTTTGCATCATGTGCTATCGAAATTGCAAGTGAAAGGACTTCTGCTTTTACGAGGTTCGTTGCGTCTATCAGCGTCATAGTCTTATACCTTACAACGCCAAAGAATTTTATGGGTGCGATTTTAATTGATAAAAATTTTGAATCGTTATCCCTGAATGTAATGTCCCTTTCTATAACTTCATTGCTGCCAAAATTATCCTTTACCATATCTGATAAAACACGGGGAATTTCCGATAAATTATGCCTGGTTTTTGAGTTTGGCATTCCGATAATTTCACAGGCTTTTTCATTTATACTTTTAAGTTCTACGTCTCTTAATTGCTTTGAAAACTTCCAACCCTTTGTGAAAATGATAATGCCTTGAGTCTCGCTCCTTGAGATAAGAAGCCTGTATAATTTGTTAAGATAAAAAAACTTAAAGAATGACCATGTACCGAAAGGAATAAATAAAAACACAATCAGAGCCCCGAAAATAATTTCTCTGTAGGGTTCAAGTCTTGTCATTAAGGGTGTAGGACTCAATCTGTAATCAATAAGAAAGCCTTCATTTGCGACATACAAAATATTTTCAGTCTTAGTCCTGACAATGCCAAAAGCGACTTCACTCTTAAAAGGCTTGGTGGCAGCAATAAGAGAAAAATTCTTACCATCGAGAATAGCTATTTGATTTAATTTTGTTGTTACCACAAAATCTTTTATTCCATCACCGTTAAAATCAACCTTGGGTTCAAATTCCTTTAAAATTTCAAGCCTTTTTTCACCTATCAAAGGCTCATTGTTATTTGAAGTAGAAAATGATAATTGTTTATTAGAGAATTTATTAAAGCGTTTATCGGTGATAAGAACCTTGCCATTTGAATAAAAGAAATAATATTGGTTGTCTTTTTCGATGGGAGGCAGTGAAAAGCTGCTGGCTAAATCGGGAAGTTTTATTTGCCTTAAGAGCTTACCGGTAAACTTATCGATGATAAGGTATTTATTGGTAGATTTTTGATTACTATTATTGGTTACAACAAATAATTCGTTCCCATTTCCTATGTTTCTGTAAAATGTAGCTGATTCGTCCTTTTCCCTTTTGATTAAAGTGTCCGCCCAAATGATAGAAGCGTCAGACCTGAAGGCGACAAGATAGTAATGGAAGTCGTCGAAGCCGCCGCCGGTATGGCCATTCCTGGGAGCATGAGATTCGAGGATGAGGATGCTATCGTTAACAATGATATTGGCGTTAGAAAGGAAAGCGGCACCAGTGGGGAGTTTATATACTTTATTAACGGTACAATCAAGAAAGATAAGAGTGTCGGAAGTTTTTGCATATTTCCAGACTAATCTGTTGCTTTTCCTGAATACAACTATATTGTGGTTATTAGATGTATTATGCCATAAGGTTAAAAAAACGAGATAATGGCCATCCTCCCTGCCGGTAGTGAACCTGAAAAAAGGGACATTGGAATTAATTTTGTGGTCGTGAGCCTGAAAAACTATACTGTCTGGGTACTCGATAATAAACATTTCATCGAGGTTGCCATTGCCGTTTAAATCTAATTTTACCGGTATCAAACTTATATTCAAAGCATCCTTATAGATTGATGTTTTAAAGCTAATCTGGTCAACACCGACACCCGGTTCCATAAAAATTGTATAAGCCCTGAAAATGTCGTTGTTTTTATCAGGTTCGGTAATAAACCTGTGCCAGTCGAGCTGGTCAACCTTTTTTGAACTATCATAAGTAATTGCAAGCGATATTTTGGATTTAAGATAATTTGACGGAGAACTATCGAGAAAAAACGGGGCAGACTTGGGAATGATTTCATCCTCGACAACCTTTGTGCAGGAGCTAAGAAATAGCCCACCTGCTATCAAGAAAATCAGAAAATAATAAAAAAATCGGGTCACAACATTTCAATTTAATATAATAATTGTACTTTTACCAACGCAAACTCTGTACCAATACCCTATTCTTTTATAATAAAGGCTCTTAGGAATTGTTGCAAAATCAAATCTGCTAAAATTTTAGCAAAAAAACAATATTATGATAAAAATTTAGCACTTTTTTTTGTAACACCTAAGAGAAATAAAATCAATGAGTGCGGAGTTTGGGAAATATGATGGTATGGCACATTTATTGGAAATTAAAATTGGAAAATAAATTGATTTTTTATAAATGTTGAGAATAATTATCAAATGAGAACATTAATTAAATGTACATTTTTTTTATTTATATTTTGCTGTAAATGTCTTAGCCAATACTATACTATTTATCATAATGATTTCAGCAATGGAAAAAGTTTAAATGAATGGTCAACTGACAAACCCATAGCCGGCCCCTGGAATAATCCGATTAAAATTGATTCCACACCAAATGGAAATCGTCATTTTTTAGGCCAATTTGGACAGCAAAGCATATCTCTTACTTTATCAAACTTGCCAAAACACGATTCAATAAATATTGAGTTCCAATTATTTGTTATCAAAAGTTGGGATGGCAATGATTCAAGACAAGGACCGGATATTTTTAAAATATCAGTTGATGATTCCGTTATGTATCAGACTACTTTTAGCAATGACATTAATGAAACCCAGGACTATCCGGGGGAATATATAGCAAATGCACCAAAAAAAAATAAACGCCAAACCGGTGCTAACGAAATAAACACTTTGGGATATTATCATAATGGGCCGAAAGATAATTATTATGAATATGGAGATGCCGTTTATTATTTTCAGAATCAAAATGCTAAAATTTATCCACATAATAAAGACAGTATCATAATATCTTTTGTCGGTGAATTAAATCAGTCTGCAAGCATGCCTGAAACACATGTTATGAAAGATGAATCATGGGGTATCAGTACTGTGAATATCTCAATTCCAAAATGTGGTATCCCAAATATTCAAATTAATTCTTCGGTAAGGAACATTTGCAAGGGCGATACATTAGTATTAACTGCTATCCCCGATAGTGCCAATTACAGTTATAAATGGTCAAACGGGGATACTTCCGGTTCAACACTAATAACAGACTCGGGTTATTACTCTGTTAAAATTACTAACGAATCCGGATGTTTCGATACAACCGGAATAAGAATTGATATAAATCCAAAACCAATAGCAGGCATTTCAGGACAAAATTCACTTTGCAAAGGCGATACTATAATTTTAAATGCTGAGCCGGACAGTGCTTCATACTCTTACAACTGGGCAAACGGCGAAAATACACGGACAATCTTTGTTACTGATTCAGGTTATTATCGGGTTAATATTACCAATCAATTTGGCTGTTCGGATACTGCCGGAATTAGAGTTGATTTAAATCCCCGACCGGTTGCAGGCATTTCAGGCCCAAATTCGTTTTGCAAAGGCGATACGATTATTTTAAATGCTGAGCCGGACAGTGCCTCCTACTCTTACAATTGGGCAAACGGCGAAAATACAAGAGCAATCTTTGTTACTGATTCAGGTTATTATCGGGTTAAAATTACCAATCAATTTGGCTGTTCGGATACTGCCGGAATTAGAGTTGATTTAAATCCTAATCCGGTCTCGAGCATTTTAGGTCCAAATTCACTTTGCAAAGGTGATACTATAAATTTAAATGTTGAGCCGGATAGTGCTGCCTACTCATTTAAGTGGTCAAACGGAAGTACGTCAAATTCAATTTTCGTTACTGATTCCGGAAATTATCAGGTAATAATTACAAATCAATATGGATGTAAAGATACTGAAAATATTCAAGTAAATATTAAACCCTATCTGCAAATTAAAATTGATACGACTATAGCTGATATTGGCATAGACAATATATCATTATTTGTTAAAATCAAATCAATTGATTTAGATAACCTGGTGTTATCACAAATAAAAATGACTATTAGTTTTGATGCAACATCTTTCTTACCTTATGACAATCAGGATTTCATTATTTCTAATACAATTGATAGTGCCGGAAATAGAAATTTAACATTGGAAGCCGATAGCGTTGCATTGTCAAATGAATATAATATTATCTTCACGGTTAAAGGTAAAACACTATTAGGAAAGTTCCTGAATAATAAAATAAATATTACAAGTGTTGACATAGTTAATGGGAATCTATGCTTTGATACAATTCCCGGTTTATTATCATTAAACAATATATGTGTTTTTAACCTGAGACATGTCGGGATATTCAATCCGACGACAATGTCTGTTCTTCCAAATCCAGCTAATGACAATGTTAAAATCAATATTTATAGTGATGAGGATGGATATTTTAACTTGAAAATTTATAATATTCAAGGTGAACTTATTGAATCAAAAACCTGGCATCACAATAAATCAGAGACTAATAATTTCATGATTAATTTAGAAAACCTTTCATCGGGATTGTACCAAGTCATTTTCAGGTCACCTTCTGATTACATAGTCAAAGAATTACTAATTATTAAATAAATCAAATTCACTTATTAAAAGAGTTTATGAAATATTATATTTATACTTTTTGCTTATTATTCTTAATTTCTTGTTCGAATAATGATAATGTCAATACATTATCGGGATACGATAACTTTAAGATATTAATCGGGGGATTTAATGAAAATCAAAATCTTGATTCTATTATTTTATTCAAATTGGGAACAACTTATAGAATTGCCGACTTTCAAGACTTAAAAAAAATAATCAGTATTGAAGACTGGGCTTCGGACTTAAAATTAAATCCCGATTCATTATATATCGTAACATATAACGGGGAAAGATTCACAAAAAATAGGCAGTATTTTATCAAGGTTCTAAATCATTATGTACCTGATAATTTTCTTTTGCATGACCAACTTGACAGTAATTTTATTGGCTTAGGCTCATGGTATAATTTAGATGCCAATATATTGGGTGGTAAAAAATGAAATATTTAGATAAAAATTTATTTCATATTTATTATAATTATTTTTAAATATTATTCGTTAAAGTTATAAACTGAATAATTATCAACGACAAGGAAATATCAAATATATGAGTTGATTTAACAAAATATTTTTATATATAAGATTTTGTTTTTCATAGATTTTTTTTTGAAGTTTGAATTTTTCTTTACTTTAATTATTTAGTTGTTTTATGTTCATTAAACTGGCTACATTAGTAAAATAATGTATCCGGAATTAAAAAATATATGTACTTATAATTTTGATTAAGCGTAAGAATGATAAGTAACCTTCTTGCTGAAATAATATCTGTAATTTTGTTTACGGCTGTTCCTGTTCTTCTTCTGCGTCTTCTGAAAAATAAGCAAAAAAGAACAAAACTGCTGCTACTCGAAGAAATCAATTCCTCACTCGAACTTTGTATAGACGACCCGTTGGAATATGAAAAGAATATTGATTCCATGATTTCTTCTCTAAGAAAAAAAGCAGTGAATCATCTGAAAGACAGGTCATTGAATGAAGACATGTTCACGGAAGTCAATGACAGATTAAATGAAATGATACAACTGTTCAGAATCAGGTATATGAGTGTTCTGTTTGTCGGTAACAGGGATCTGACAAATGTTCTTGAATTTATTGCTTCGGATAATAAAATTTCCCAGAGCGAGCTTTATTATCTTTTCAATGAAATACGAAATAACAAATCTTTGAATGAAGCTCAAAAGGATGAATTAATATCTAATTTATTCAGAAACTGTATTAAGCATAACAAAATAATTGAAAGCCATTCCATTATTTCATCTATGCGGCTGAAACCTTTTGGTAACCTAAGACTTATAATGCCGTATATTTTGATAATTTTTATTATTATTCTTGGGATAAATACTGCATTGTATTTCCTGAGATATGATGTTGGAATATCAAAGGCTGATTTTACTTTCGGTGTTATTGTGTTTGGTGATGTAAGCATGTACACGGATTATACAGACAGGCTTGAAGAGTATTTTAAAAATGAAACTGGTTTGGATGTAAAATTTGAATTTTATAATGATTTCGGTGATGTCGAGAAAATCTGGTCAGATATTATGAGCAATAAAATCCAGGGATTGATTCTGAATCCAGGCACCTATGCTACGATTTATAATAATAAACCTGAAATTTTTAATGATTTAATGGAGCTTTTTCTCAAGCATGAAGAAAACAAAAAGCCATATTACAGGTCTGCTGTCATTACCTTAAAATCAAACTTCATAAAATTTTTAAAGCAGAAGAAAGTAAATCCAAATACAATTGACGTTAAAAATCTTGACGAGAGTGCAAAAGAATTAATAAAAGAATACCTGCAGAAAGGCAACTTTGCTTTTACACATGCCAGTTCAATGTCGGGATACCTATTACCGAGAATATATTTATGTACAGAATTCAATTTCAATCCCGAGGATACAACACTGGCGGTATTTTCGGGAAACCACGATAAATCGGTTGAGGGTGTCCTAAGCGGAGAATACTGGGCAGCAGCCATTTATGACGCAAATTTATTAGACCACTATAAAGACAGAGTAAACGATATACAGTTTTTATATATATCACATGAAATACCTTATAATTCATATTGGATTAAAAAGGACATGAATAATAAAATAAAAAAGGCAATAATATCATCCTTTATAAAATTAAACACGAATAATTCGGAGAAAGCAAGGCAGGTAAAAGGCAACAAGTATAACATATCGGGATGGGACCAATGTAATAATGAAGAATATTTTAAGTTAATTGAGCCGTCGCTTGAATTAATCAGTACAAAAATGCCCAAGCCGAAAGTTATATTTAAAATTGATAAATCAGATGAAAAATATGTCGGGATACTTCAGGATATTGTGGAACATACCAAAACAAAGCTCGATTCACTCAACAGCTGGGACCTTGACACATCTATATCAGCAAAAATATCAGGTGTCAAATTTGTACTGAAAATCAGAATGTTCGATGATATCTTCAACCGGAGAATTCCATGTATAATGGATTATAGCATATCAAAAAATAATTCATTTGTGAAAGAAATAACTTCGCTTATGAGCGAACATATCCAAAAACCAAATATCAGTTATGAACAGAGGATAGAGATTGCTTCGAGAATATTGGCGGATTCACTCGTAAAATATATTTCACCAAGACCGAGAATTTATTATGACCAGCACGGGCTATTTTTGAATATTGGAAAAGACAACGGGCTCAGCAATTGTGATTTATATTGGGATAATAATGCCATAATACCCAAAGAGCAATATGCTGTTGAAAATACAAGAACTGATTTTAATATTAAAAACAGGCAGGATATCGAACAATATAAAGAAAGAATAGTTAAAGTTAGATACCATCTTCGATAAATATGACCTCTCAGATTGCTAAATAATTAGCAAAGACAAAATGAATTGATAAATTTTTATCATTCCATTTCCACATAGTAAATTTAAAAATATAGAGCTAATGCTAAGTTTAAGGGATTTAACCGATGGCACGGGAATTGGGAACTTTTTAAAAAAATATTTTATACAGGAGTCTATTATGAAATCATTAATACTAATATCTATTATTTTTTTAATAATGATAAGTACAGGCACAACTAACCTTTTATGCTCTGACAAAGAAAATGCAATTTCATTTCAGCCGCTCGGTTTTTTCTTTATGTGGAGCAACATTGAATACGAAAGATATATAAGTTCTGCGGGAGATATGGCTTTTACTATAAGCGGAAGAATTGTTCTTACTACTACATCAATGGGATTATCTATAATGCCGGGTTATTTTGGTAAGCAATGGAAAGGTATAGGATTCAGCGGAAGATTTTATGAAGATAAAAGGAAGATGGTTGGTCCTTATCTCGGAGTTAACCTGGATTACCTGAGTGGTTCGGCTGCCAACCAGGTTTTTTCGTGGTTAGGAGTCGAAGTGGGAAGAAAATGGACTACAGGGAAAGATGGTGGTTTATTTGCTACACCTTCTCTTATTGGATACATAGCATTAGTAAACCATGGAGGTTTTAAATCGGTTTCCGGCTATGCCGGAGTTGCTGCAGGCTACCAGTTTTAATATTTATAAATTTTTTGGAGTGTATTATGAAGAGTTATCGTTCTATTTTATTTGTTTTATTATTATCCTTTGCGTTATTATCAATTGCTATCAAGGCAGAGGACGAACCCGTCGGGAAACCGCCGGACTGGAAATTCAAACTTGAAACGGATATCTACAGGTGGAGAGTATCTCCCAACGACAAATATTTTTTTGTGATTACCGACGGTGAAGATAATCCGGTTATGAATTGTTACACAATGGCCGACGGAAAGCAGCTCTGGTCACATAATATGGTGGATTTGGACAAAGATTTATTTACACTCTGCCGATGGGTTTCTAATGATGTTGTTATGATAGGTGAAAAGAATAAATATGTCTTCCTGAAAGCACAGGATGGTTCAATAATCAAAACATTAAATTTATTCTGCGAATCCTGGGGTGACGTAAGCTGGAAATACAATCCCCAGATGGAAGCAACAGGCACGACTCAGGAACCTTACTTTGTAAATAACTATGCAATTTTTTTCGGAGGTGACGGTTTTCAGGTTATTGACCTTGTAAATCAAAAAATAATTTATCAATCTACTCAATCCGTTAGCAGAGCCATGTTTAAAGATGATGGCATTAAAGTCAGTATGTGGCCTTATTCGGGTATGTTCTCGGCAAAACCCGATACAATATATACATTAAATTACCATAATGGAGAATTTAATGTTAAACCATGGTCTGACAAACAGCCTAACAGCAGGCTTTATGTGACGGATTACAGCTATAAAAATGACAGGCTTGATTTTTATGAAAATTCTGTGGAATATACAAATCTTGCAACAAACAAAGTTGAACAAACTCTTAGCATTAATCCAAATGAACCAGACTACTTTGGGCCGGTAATCTGGAATGACGGATTGGGTTTCGTTACAAGCCTCAATAATGTTCAGACTCTTTATTGGAGCAGAACACTTGCCCCTGTCTTTAAAACAAGTCCAGCCGATCTTCCGGGATTCATTGACCAATTTTACGGGCTTGACAATGGTGATGTTATAATGTTTGTTTTTAATAATGATGATTCAAAAATGAGCATAGCCAGAATTGACTCCAAAACAGGTAGAATGAATTGGAAAAATACTATGTTCAAGTATGATGGTTCATATAAAACAGGACACCAAAAGGGAGGTGCAGGAGAAATGCTGCTGAAAATGGCAGGTTCACTTGCTCTTTCTGTTGTAGGTACTGTAGCAACAAGAGGAGCCATTGTATTCACACCTAATCCTACGGGTATAATAAATTCACTGAATAAGGATAAATATTCTGAAGGATATGCTAAGGTAATTACTTGGTCAAATGACAGGATGACAATAGCAGCTGGAGGTAAGATATATTCCGAATTAAGCAATGGCACACATGATAATTACGATGGTGAGGGTATCTTTACCTTTGACCTTAAAACCGGAAAATTAATAAATAATTTTCCCTGCCCGATAATCGCTAAATCCGATGCTGACAATGCCTATAATGATTTAGTAACTTTTCCATTATTTAGCGGCAACATAGTTATGGGTATGAATGATGTTTACGTGATTAAAAATGATAATGTGGAAAGATTTACATTTGGTAAGTCCAAAGTTGAATTATTCAAGACCGATTCTAACTCAATTGTTATAGCAGTTGTCAATAAAGACGACGATTATTGCGATTACTGGAGGATTGACCTTGGTTCATCGAAGTCAACCAAGACATTACTAGCACGCTCGAAGCTTGACCCCGTTTATGTCGAAAAGATATTTGTACCGCTCTTTTCACCGATTTTAAGCGATACTAAATTTGGCGAATTTCCTTGCCGTTTATTGATAGATGAAAATGGAATATCGGGTTTTAAACTTATTGATGGAGATATAAATTTAACTGGAGATTCATGGGCAAATCCTTTATGGAAAATATCCTTCGATGATTTTAAGGTTGGAAAAATTGATGTTGATGGTATGGCTAACGACCTGAAGAGCAAGCTCACAAACAACCAGAATTATCAACCCGAAGGCGAAGTTCAGGGATTATCGGTAAACAAAGACAGAATAATAGTAATGGGCAAGGATGGCCTCGGGTATATTAAGTCCGACGGTACATGCAAATGGGTAAAAGAATGGGAACCCGATGTTTCAAAAGCTAATATTGGAGTTAATGAATTTAAAGGTTACATATTATATTCTATGGGTGATTATACGAAGATTTACAAATCCGATTGTTCAGGAGAATGTATGATGTCCCTTGAAAACAGTTATAAAAATACTAATGTTCGTATTCCTGCTGATAACAGCGGAATGCTGGTTATTAAGCATGGCGAAGATATAGAGTTTTATAAATTTAAATAAATATTTGTATAAAACGAAAAGTAAAATTGGGCTGTTATTAATACAGCCCAATATGTTTTTTTAATAATCTGGGGAAATATTATGAGGAAAATTTTATTTATTTTATTATCAATGCTATTGGCAATATTAATTAGCTCTTGTGTAACACCTATTGAGTATAGCGGTTCACAGTCAATTGAAAAATATAAGCCAAAACCGAATACAGAAAATAACTTACTGATAAATGAAAAATTCAAAGTTAACCTGCCGCTAGGATGGAAATTTTCAAAGCCTCAAAAGGAATTTTATAGGGTAATTGATCCCGCCGGAGCTTATGGAAGCATTGATATCGGGAGAGTTGACGAGAACTCGCTTGTTGACAGGACTAAACTGGCGGAAACGGCGAGAGATATTCATTTTACCGATTTCAATGATATTATTGCCTATGAAACAAAAATTGACGATTTGAACGGCTATCTGATTAGAGGTGTTAACAGTGATGAATTGGTTAAGTATTGTGCTGCAGTTTCTTCAGGTAACGAATACCTGATTTTTAATCTTACACCGACGGCCAATTCAATAATAAAAGATACGACGGAAGCATTCAGAATTTTATCATCTTATGAATTGATGCCCAATAATCTGAGTGTTCGAAAGATTAAAGGACTGCCAACGTTTTTCTGCAATGATGGAACATGGGATTGGTTTTTCGACTTGGGAGACACGGTTAAAGGGTATTTTATTGCCGGTACTTTTAATGAGCATTTCATCGGTATTCTTGTCGAATCAGCTCAGAGCTCTAATATTAGAAGCGAAGTTACGCGTAATGATGTTAATGTTCCTGAATTCGACACTGAGATAAGTTTTGGTAATAAAGTCTATCCGGCTCACGCAATGGGTGTAGAAAAGAGTTATGATAGTTTATCCTATATGTATTATCTGGTCAAAATGAATAATAATACTTATTTGATTACTTTGATAGGTACACCCATTAAACTTGGAACAAAACTTAATGAGTTTCATAAAGCAAAATTTTTCAAAGATGCACTAAATAATTATTATTTTGATGAGGATTTTGATTTTTATTCGAAAATCTTAAAATCAAAGAATAAAGAGAATCTGGGAAAGAACGTAAACTCACGATTCAGCGAAATTGCCCCTGTAATTTCGCCTGACGGGAAGACACTGTATTATTGCCGTGACCACCACCCTGAAAATCTCGATTTATATTACGGGAATAACCAGGATATATGGTATTCCGAACTCCAGCCTGACGGGTCATGGTCAGAAGCAAAAAACATCGGTACTCCCCTTAATGACAGGTATCCCAATGGTGCAGCATCTGTAACTCCCGATGGAAACACCCTGCTTATTTTAGGTATTTACAATAGTGACGGCACTCATACTAATGGTTTATCATTGACGCACAGAACAAAGGATGGTTGGAGTTTTCCAGAACCATTACATATTAAAAATTATTACAACAACTCATCATCCACATCTGAATGTTTAAGTAGCGATGGGAAAGTAATAATTATGTCTCTTATAAGAGATGATTCAAAAGGGAACAGCGATGATCTGTATGCCAGTTTTTTACAGGACAATAATGAATGGTCTGAACCTGTAAGCCTCGGTCCTGTTATTAACACTGAAAATAGTGAATGGGCACCCTACCTTGCGCCTGACGGTGTTTCGCTTTATTATTCGAGTAACAAACCAGGCGGATACGGAAGCGATGATATTTATTTATCAAGAAGACTGGACAGTAGCTGGACAAACTGGTCAACTCCTGAGAACTTAGGTCCTGAGATTAACACAATCGGTAGTGAATCTTATTACACTGTTTCTGCCAAAGGCGATTATGTTTATTTTTGCAATACTAATAATTCTTATGGTAGGAATGATATAATGAGAATGGCTCTCGAGCAAAAATATAAACCTGAGCCTGTTATACTCGTTTCCGGAAAAGTATTAAATTCTAAAACAAAGGAACCAATAGATGCAAAAGTTTATTACGAGACTCTTCCCGATGGAAAAGAGGCAGGTATTGCACGAACCAATCCGGTGAACGGAGAATATAAAATAGTTCTGCCTTCCTTCATCAGTTTCG
>DAHXMP010000304.1 GCA_027371665.1 Bacteroidota bacterium
CATCCGATAAGCCTCATAAACCATTGACGGCTTCACTGAAGAAGTCCGGGGGAAGAAATAATACCGGTAGGATTACATCGAGGCATACTCGATTGTTATCACTTTAGCATGCATATCATGTTTATCACGCTTGAAATCAATTATCCTATATCTTCTTTTATGACCTCGTCCCCTATGCCTCGATGTAATCCTACCGGTATTATTTCTTCCCCCGGACTTCTTCAGTGAAGCCGTCAATGGTTTATGAGGCTTATCGGATGTTATTTCCTCAAAAGTATTGAGAGAATAAAATCTCGTTCCGGGTGTTATTGGTTTTAATGCTCTTAATGCCATTTTATATCATCTGTTATTTAAAATTTTCAAAATTATTCAGCTGTTCCGGTTCCCCCGACAATATCAATTGTCTGGCCTTTTTTAAGCGTAATAAACGCCTTCTTCTTCATCGCTGTCTTTCCACGCATAATTCCCCTGCGTGTCATCCGGCTTTTAATTTTTCCCTTTATCCTGGCGGTTCTCACACTAAACACATTCACCTCAAACATTTCCTCGACTGCCTGCTTAATCTGTATTTTATTAGAACGTGGATCAACTTCAAAAACATATTGACCTTTTTCCCCATTCTTCATGGCTTTCTCGGTTACAATCGGTCTTTTTATTATCTCTATCATGGTAATACCACCTGCTCTTAATTGCTTAAAGTATTATGAATAATATCAACTGCTTTCTTAAATACCACAAGCTTTTTATGATTTAATATTTCGTATGTTGATATTTTATCTACAGGAAAAACGCTTACATTTGGTATATTTCGCGATGATAAATATATATTATCATTTTTTTCGGGAAGTAATATCAGAAGTTTCTCTTTTTCAATTTTAAGGTTCCTGATTACTTCCTCCATCTGTTTTGTTTTTATTTCATCAAATGTAAAATCCTCTACAATCACCAGGTTTTTCTCTTCGAACCTAACAGATAAAGCCGAAATTTTAGCAAGTTTTTTCACTTTCTTTGATAATTTTAGTGAAAATTTATGTGGTTTTGGGTCATGAATTGTTCCACCGCCAACCCATAGCGGAGATCTCGATGAACCCGCTCTTGCTGTGCCTCTTCCCTTTTGTCTCCAGGGTTTTTTTCCGCCACCGGAAACTTCAGAACGTAACTTAGTCTTGGCATTCCCCTGCCTCTTATTTGCAAGATAGGTTACAACTGCCTGGTACATAGCATGCTCATTTGGTTTTGCAGCAAAAATGTCATCCTTCAGCTCAATCTGACCGGTCTGTTTGCCATCCTTTGTATATACATCTGCTAACATTTTTTTCCCTATACGAATCCTATTGCTTTACTATTTGCAGTAATGAGTTCTTATATCCCGGTATACTGCCTTTTATTAAAATTATATTTTGTTCAGGTATAACATCTACTATTTTAAGATTTCTCACCGATGCTCGAACACCGCCCATTCTACCTGCCATTTTCAAGCCTTTGAACACCCTTGACGGATATGATGATGAACCTATCGAACCCGGTGCCCTAACCCTGTCCGACTGCCCATGTGTCGTCATTCCGACACCTCCGAAATGATGCCTTTTAACAACTCCCTGAAAACCATGTCCTTTGCTTGTACCTATAATCTTTACGATATCTCCGCTTTGGAACTGGTCAACTTTCAAAGTGTCCCCGGCTTTAACTTCAAGTTTCAGATTCCTGAATTCTTTCAGGTATCTGACCGGTTTTATACCGGCTTTAGCAAAATGACCCTTCATCGGTTTATTGGCTTTTCTCTCTGGAACCTCTTCAAATCCAAGTTGTAAAGAATTATAACCGTCATTCTCAGTTGTCTTCGTTTGAACAACAGGACATGGGCCTGCAACGACAACAGTACACGGAATATGTTCCCCGTTATCCCTATATATACTTGTCATTCCAAGCTTTTTCCCGATTAATGCTCCTGTCATTTCTTTCTCCTTAATTAAACTTTAACCTCAACATCAACTCCGGCAGGTAATTCCAGCCTCATCAAAGCATCAGTCGTTTTTTGAGTCGAACTGAAAATA
>DAHXMP010000314.1 GCA_027371665.1 Bacteroidota bacterium
CACAATAACATAAGGGGTTTTCGAAGGCAGAAGCTTTGCGAAATTTTCGGATGAGCGGTTGACTTTGTTAATATCTTTTCCTGAAAATTCAATGAGAACGAAGCGTACAAAAGGCGGGTAAAGTGCTTCCTTCCTGTTTTGAATTTCGTCAGAGTAAAACATATCGTAAGAATGTGAAACCGATGCAATAAGAGCGGGATTATCGGGATGTTTCGTCTGGATAATCACTTCTCCCGTTTTATCGCTGCTTCTGCCAGCCCTGCCGGCGACCTGTGTAAGCAACTGGTATGTCCGTTCCGAAGCACGGAAATCGGGATGAAACATCTGCAAATCGGCGTTGACCACACCTACAAGCGTAACTCTCTCGAAATCCAAGCCTTTGGCAACCATTTGTGTACCGACAAGAATGTCTGTCTTGCCGGAAGCGAAATCCTGGAGAATTTTTCGGTGTGCATCTTTTCCCGATGTCGTATCCAAATCCAGTCTTGCAACTACCGGTTTCCTGTCATGGCCTTTGAACCATTCGTTCAAATCGTCTTCTATTCTCTGCGTACCGAAGCCGACTTCGAGCATCGGGGAGTGGCTGCACGAAGGGCAGGCAAGGCTTGCATGAATCGTGTAGCCGCAGTAATGGCATCGCAGTTGTTCCTTTGCTTTATGATAGGTTAGTGTAACCTCACAATTTTTGCACATAGGAATATATGCACATTCCGGACATTCAAGATATGAAGAAAAACCGCGGCGGTTCTGAAAAAGTATAATACCTTCGTTTTTTTCGAGCCTTTTTTCAATTTCCTGCAGTAATTCAATGGAGAGGTTGCCGACGATACTTTTCTTCTTTTTGGAATCGAAAATATTTACAATCTCAATTTTGGGAAGCAAGGCACCGTCTGCACGCTGTTTAATATCGAGAAGCCGGTATTTTCCGTTATGAGCATTGTACATGCTTTCGAGAGATGGCGTCGCAGAGCCGAGAACGACGACGGCATTTTCAATTTTCCCCCTAATTAGTGCCACATCCCTCGCATTATATCGCGGGACAGGGTCTTCCTGCTTGTAGGAAGGTTCATGCTCCTCGTCAACGATGATAAGTCCCGTATTCTTCAAAGGAGCGAAAATTGCAGAGCGGGCACCAATCACTATTTTTGCTTTTCCAGTATTTATGGAACGCCATGCGTCATATCTTTCGCCTTCGGACATCCTGCTGTGTAAAACGGCAATGTTCTCGTGGAATACCTTTGCAAATCTGTCAATAAGCTGTGGCGTGAGTGATATCTCGGGTACGAGGAGAAGTGCTGTCTTTCCAAGTGAAATGGCATGCAATATTGCATGTATATAAACCAGCGTTTTTCCGCTGCCGGTAACTCCATGCAAAAGAAAATTCTGAAATTCTTTCTTGTCAATAGCTGATAAAATCTGTTCCAAAGCATAATTTTGTTCATCATTAAGTTCGAGCTTGCTTTCGTCCCTTGTGGCAAGGCTTTCGGTAAGTTTTGTATCGATATTACGGTCAATTTCGACATCAATAATTTCAATATACCTTTTCTCAAGCAAGGCATTAACCGCCTGATGACTCGTTTTTGTATGGCTGATGGCTTCGGAAACGAGTATAGGCTTTTTCTCATTCATTTGTTTTAGGCAGGCATAACTCAGCAAAAGCGACTGCCGGACGGCTTTTTTATCGAGTTCATCCAGGATTTCTTTCAGCTTTTCCTGCGACTCGAGCAATTCTGTTTTAACATTTATTGCTTTCTGGTACTTAGGAGCAACGGGCTTGTCGGTCATTCTTTCGATTTTGAGCCATCCGAGCTGGTCGAGAGCATCCAATTGGTAGGCAACAGAGCCGGTTTTCAGAAGTGATTCGAGATGATTAACCGTTATATATCCTTCCTGCTCCTTTAGGATATTTATCAATGCAGCCCTTTTCGGCGATTTCTTTTCGATTTTATTAAGTTCAGATTCATCGGGAAAATTCATTAACTGAACCTTCAGAATGCTTTTTGGAGACATGCCGGCAGGTAGTGCCGCTTTGAGGGTTTCCCCCCATGAACAGAAATAGTACTCGGAGAGCCATTTCGTGAGTTCGAGCATAGCCGGAGAAAAAACAGGCTTCAAATCGAGTATTTCAAGAACCGGTTTTAATTTAAATTCCTTCGATTCTTCCCCAATGCCCACAATCACACCTGTGAGAACTCTCTTTCCAAAAGGGACGAGTGCTCTTCTCCCGATAAGCTCACTGGCATCGGGTTCGTCCACTGCCGTATATGCAAACAGGCGGTCAGCCGGGATTGGCAGGGCTATATTTATTATTGTCAGCATTTAGTCTTGCTAATCATTTTTTACATTTGTC
>DAHXMP010000319.1 GCA_027371665.1 Bacteroidota bacterium
AAAAGTTCAGATTCAATTAATAAATTCTCTTGGGCAGACTTTGCTGAGCAGGAGGGATTATTATAATAATGAAAAGGAAAAGAAAATTACTTTCGATGTCAGTTCCCTGCCGAGCGGGATGTATTTCGTAGTGCTTCGCTCGCAGGGGCTTGTCCTGTCGCGGCAGGTGGCGGTGGTGAAGTAATTTATTTTGCCGGCTCCGAGCAAGAAATATCGTCAAACTGAGGATTGTTAACTGAAAAAGACACAGGATATGCTTCCATCTCTTCGGCAGGATAGGGCTTCAAAAGGCTTAGTAGTTCCTGTAAATTCACATCCCCTATTTCGAGCCACATATTGATTTTATCAGGTGGAAGGATAACAGGCATACGATTGTGAATATCGAGCATCATTTCATTAGGGTCAGTGGTGATTATCACTGCTGATTTTATCGTTTCACCCGTTTCTTTATCTGTCCATGTATCCCACAAGCCTGCAAAGGCAAAAGGCTCGCCTGTTTTCAGCTTAACCAGGTAAGGAACACTGCGGGCTTTGCCGCCAGGCTTCTGCCATTCATAAAAAGAGTCGGCAAGAATTATACATCTTTTATATCTGAACGGATTTTTAAATGCAGGTTTTTCCAAAAGTGTTTCGGCTCTTGCATTAATCATTCTGCTCCCCATAGAATCATCTTTTGCCCAGGAAGGAATAAGCCCCCATTTAGCAAAAGTTATTTCATTGCTCCCGTCATTTAGGACAACGGCGATGTCCTGTGTGGGAGCGATATTATACCGTGGCTTTAGCTCCTCACCTTGCTTTACATTGGGGAGCAGTTTCTCAATACTTTTCGTCTTAGCCGATAATGCAAATCTTCCGCACATTGTCTCTTATTAAATATTTCTGATACGGTAAGGTTATCAATCAAATTTATAACTTTTTTTTCATCACTGCAAACAAAGCCTTAGGATTAGGCTTGCGGTTGCCTCTCATTTCAGAGTGTTTAATTTTCTCAATAACAAAATCCTTTGAAAATATATCTTTTATAATAGATTCAGAAATCCTGTAAGGACCAAAACCTGTTTCAGGCTCCCTGTCGCTGAAGCATTTTAAAAAAAGGAGTCCCCCGGGTTTAATAAGTTTTTTTAAATTCGTAAGGTAAGTCTTCCTGTCCTCCGGCTCTATGGTATGGAAGCATCCCCTGTCAACAACCAAATCGAATTTCTTTTTTAATTTTGAATTGAGAATATCATCAACTTCAAAATCTATATCACTGCTTAATTTTTTCGCTTCTTCTATAGCATTCTTCGAAATGTCCACTGCCGTTACCTTGAATCCCAATTTACTCAGGCCCAATGCCTGTGTGCCTGGACCGGTGCCGAGGTCGAGAGCTTCTCCATCGCTCAACTGCCTATTAATCAACTCATCTTTAAAGTCATTATCCAATTCCTTCCTGTACCATGGCAGTCCATCCACGCTTCCATTCCTGTAAACTTCCTCCCAGTCTCTTTTCCTCGGCACCGTATCCATGTCCAATCTCCTTTACTTAGCTTTCTTTTCCCAATTACCGAATAAAACGGATGCCATAATGGCACCGCCCATCATCGCAGTATCCTTAAGCAATCCCATCATAGCCATTTGTGCCATTTTGGGATTCCATAATCCCGGTAAATGTATAGTCAGCACGAATAACAATAGAGTAAAAGCCAGCAGTAATCCTGAAATCTTCACGAGTTTGTTAATCAACAGGCTTACTGATGCTGCTATAAGTGCCGCTCCGATAAAATATACCCAAAAGGCACCGCCGGGTATAAAAGACGGAACAAGCCCTGCCATCATTGAACCGTATCTGAAATGATTGATTCCAAATACCAGGAAAGGCAATGCAAATACTATTCTTCCAACATGTTTTAACGTATTCATAATATCCTCCAAAAAAAAACTTTAAAAAAAAATTTAAACTAACCTCTGAACCTGTCTAATAAATCGTTTAACTGTTTTGTTTCTTTTATCGTTAAATTATTAAAATTTTTCTCATATTCTATATCATCTATCTCTTTAAGGAGCTTTAATCCTTTATTTGTAATCGTTACTTCGACACGTCTCCTGTCCCGGGGACATTCAATTCTTTTTACATACTCTTTTTTTCTCAGCTTTTCAACGAGACGCGAAGCGTTTGACATTTTATCGAGCATTCTTTCGGTCAGAAGATTGACTGTAGCACAATTTGGATGCTGCCCTCTTAAAATCCTCAGCAGATTGTACTGCTGTGGAGTCAAGCCGTATTGCTTATAAAATTTTGAATGAGCAGAATTCAGCCAATTACCGGTATAAATGATATTAACCAGCAGCTTATGTAATTCGCTTTTAAACTTCTTCTGCATTATTTCATCTTCCAATCGCATCAGTACAATTCTAATTAAATGTAACAACAATAATTGTATTAACGGATATTAAAAAATGTTATTGTTATTTTAAGAATAATTTAAATTTTCTAAAAATGTCAATGTTTTTTAGTAACTTAGATATGCTGTATTAAAAAATTTTAATTTTTTGAACCTGCTCATTGAAGATTTATAATTAATATGATAATAAAATTTACAAAGCATGCCCTGAAAAGAATTGAAAAAAGAGGAACAAGTAAAGAAGAATTGAATGTCCCCGGGACAGGAGACGTGTCGAAGTAACGATTACAAATA
>DAHXMP010000324.1 GCA_027371665.1 Bacteroidota bacterium
AGGACTCATTATAAAGCATTCCCTTCTACAACAACTGTATGCCCGCAATGCGGAGCATCTAAAATGGCCCATTATGCCTGTCCTGAATGCGGTTATTATAACGGTAGAAAGGTTGTTGCTTCTTTATAATTCATAATAAGAACAACGATATAATTTGTTTGATGCCTGGTACTGAATCAAAAAAATACAGAATAGCACTCGATGCTATGGGTGGTGATTTTGCTCCGATAAACGAAGTGAACGGGGCTATTCTTGCATTTAAAAATTTGAAAGACAAAATCGAGCTGGAAATTGTTCTTGTAGGTAATGAGAATAAAATTAAGGCTGCTTTTGCTCAAAACGACTCATCAGGTTTGAATTATTCTATTGTTAATGCCGAAGAGGTTGTAACTATGGATGACGACCCTACCGCTGCCCTTAAGAAAAAAAAGAATTCTTCTTTATTTAAGGGGGTTGAATTGCATTCACAGGGGTATGTTGATGCTTTTGTTTCTGCCGGTAATACCGGAGCTGTCATGTCAACTGCAACGGTTATGCTTGGAAGGATTTCCGGAGTCAGCCGCCCGACAATAGGCCAATTTTTCCCTTCCGTGTTGAAAACACCTGTATTTGTCCTTGATGTAGGAGCTAATATTGACTGTAAACCAAGGCACTTGTATGAATTTGCCGTTATGGGAAGTATCAATGTTTCACAAACATATAGTTTGGAAAATCCCAGAATCGGTTTGCTCAATATTGGTGAAGAACCATCTAAAGGAACTGAGATAATTCTAGAAACTCATAAATTAATGAAAGAAAGCCATCTAAATTTTATCGGCAATGTCGAGGGCGGAGATATCTTTTCTGCCGGTGCCGATGTGATTGTGTGCGATGGATTTACAGGAAACATTATTTTAAAATTCGCTGAAAGCATCTCAGTTTTTTTGAAGAATAAATTCCATCAATTTGCAGATAAAGGATTGATTAATAAATTTCTCACGGCTTCTGCAATGCCCTCTCTGAAGAGCGTTTTCAAAGATTTCGACTACCAGGAATATGGAGGGGTTCCCTTGCTCGGTGTCAATGGCGTTGTTATCATTGGGCATGGAAAATCATCGCCTAGAGCTATTCAAAATATGATATACAAAGCTCTCGAATTCGTTAGAAAAGATATTAATGGTAAAATCGAGAATGCTTTAAATATACCAGCTATTTCCGAACAAATTTAATTGAAAATTATGACAGCTACTATAACATCAATTTCACATTATTTACCGCCGGATATATATCCCAATTCTTACTTTGAAAAGTATCTCGACACTTCTGATGAATGGATTGTTGCACGTACTGGGATTTCAGAAAGGCGTTTTATAAAAGATGGCGCTACTTCGGATATGATTGTTCCCGCTGCAAAGAAATGTCTCGAAAAAAGGGGATTGAAACCTAAAGACATAGATTGCATTATAGTTGCTTCTGTAACTCCAGACCATATGTTCCCATCGACAGCCTGTGTTGTTCAAAATAAACTGGGAGCTGAAAATGCCTGGGGGTATGATATTTCTGCCGCTTGCTCTGGTTTTCTTTTTGCACTTGTTACTGCTGCAAAACTTGTCGAATCCGGAGCCGCAAAGCACTTATTGCTTTGCGGTGCTGATAAAATGAGTTCTATTGTTAATTTCGAAGACAGGGCTCAGGCTGTTTTATTTGGTGACGGAGCCGGTGTTTGTCTTATCGAAAAATCAGATGACCCGGAAATGGGTATTCTTGACAGTATTTTACACATTGACGGCTCGGGTGGTCCTTATCTTAACCAGGTCGCCGGTGGAAGTTACAGGCCTGCATCGATTGAAACCGTTAATAATAAAGAACACTATATTTACCAGGATGGTCAGGCAGTCTTCAAGGCTGCAGTCGTCGGAATGGCTGATGTTTCTCTCGAAATTATGCAGAAGAATAACCTGACAGCAGATGACATTGCATGGCTGGTTCCTCATCAGGCAAACCTGAGAATTATTACAGCTACAGCAAACAGGATGGGGCTCGATAAAGAAAAAGTAATGATTAACATAAATAAATACGGAAATACAACTGCCGGTACAATTCCTATTTGTATGTCAGAATGGCTTAATGTTGGTAAGATACATAAGGGCGACAGATTAGTTCTATCGAGCTTTGGTGCGGGATTTACATGGGGCTCTGTGCTTTTAAGATGGAATATGAATGAATAAACTGAATGGCAAAAAAGAGTTATTTATAATTAATTTTAGATGTTAATGAAAACAGCATTACTTTTTTCAGGTCAGGGTTCACAATATGTTGGAATGATGAAAGACTTGGCTGAAAACCGTCTTCGTGCTTCAGAATTTCTAAAAAATACTGATGATTTACTCGGCTATTCTCTAAGTAATATATGTTTCAACGGACCGGTTGATAAATTAAAAGAAACAAGATACACACAGCCGGCTTTATTTGTTCATGAAGCATTGATTATGAACCTTATAGATGGAAAAATGAAGTATGATGCAGTTGCAGGTCATTCCGTAGGTGAATATGCCGCTTTATTTGCTGCAGGTGTTCTCAACTTCGAAAATGCACTAAAATTAGTATCTTTAAGAGCCGATTTAATGTTTCGTGCCGGTGAATATGAGCCTGGCACTATGTTTGCAATAGTAAATCTTGATGATGATAAAGTAATCGAGATATGCAATAAACTGACTGATGAAGGTAATGGTAAAGTTGTTGTTGCTGCAAATTTTAATTCACCCGGTCAGATTGTCGTTTCAGGTTCAGCACAATATCTAAGGGACAATATATCGGTATTTAAAAATGCAGGGGCAAAGCTTGTAAAGGAACTTGAAGTAAGTGGTGCTTTTCATTCAACGCTGATGCTTCCAGCAAAAAATAAACTCGAATCTGCAATAAATTCAATTCCCTTTAATGATGCGAAGGTTCCTGTATATGTTAATGTTTCATCAAAACCGCTGACTAAAGCCGAAGATATTAAGTATGCATTGATTATGCAGCTTACAAGTCCTGTTCTTTGGACACAAAGTTTATTGGCAATGAAGAAATCGGGTATTGAAAAATTTATAGAAATAGGTCCGGGAACAGTATTGCAGGGCTTAGTAAAAAGAACATTGCAGGATGTAGAAATAAGCGGTATAGACAAATTCGATAATATTCTGAATTTTAAATAAGTTTTAAATTAAAAAAATTTAATATATTTGCATTTCTAATTTGATTAGGTTTATGAATAAAAAGTTATCAGATAAAACAGCAATTGTAACCGGGGGATGCCGCGGTATAGGAAAAGCTATTGTCGAGCGTCTTGCTCTCGAAGGTGCAAAAGTTTTTGCATTCGATTTTGTTATTCCTGATTCTGCGGATAGTTTCATTGATAATGATGAATTGAAAAATTTGGTTACATGTATTCAGGTTGATGTTACACAGGAAAAATCGGTAAACGAAGCTGTCGATTTAGTGGTTAAGGAAACGGGCAGAATTGATATTCTTGTGAATAATGCTGGTATTACAAGAGATAATCTTATTATCAGGATGAATGAATCAGAATGGGATTCAGTCATCGACACAAATTTGAAAGGAGCTTTCCTTTGTACCAAAGCTGTTAGCAGGACCATGATGAGCCAAAGACAAGGGAGGATTGTCAATATAGGTTCTATTGTCGGTTCAATAGGTAATGCAGGACAGGCAAATTATTCGTCATCAAAGGCAGGACTTATCGGATTGACCAAATCATTAGCTAAGGAGTTCGGTTCAAGAAATATTCTTGTTAACCTTGTTGCACCGGGTTATGTAATCACTCCAATGACAGAAATATTCACCGATGAACAAAAACAGCAGTTTTTAAACAATACA
>DAHXMP010000387.1 GCA_027371665.1 Bacteroidota bacterium
CAGATTGAAGTTTTCGTCTCCTGCTACAGCTACGGTGCAAATAAATATTTTCGATTTGCTCGGCAACTGTGTCTTGAGTCATACTGAGCAAGCCAGCGAAGGCACGAACGAAAAAAACATAAATTGCGAAATGCTGCCTTCAGGCTATTATTATGTCAATATAAATATAAATGGAATAATAAAAACAATGCCGTTGGTGATAATTAAATAAGACAAAACCAGCCCCCTTTTTCAAAGGGGGATTCAGGGGGTTTTTAGGCAAATTCCAATTCCATTTAAAATTAACTCATTAAAAATTCATTCAAAATTCAAAATTTAGAATTTAAAATTTTCAGTCGCTCTCACCTTCATCCACACGGTCGAGCAGGACTTGGGGAAGGGATTTCGTGGTTTTTGCACCAAGTTCTTTAATATCCTCTGCCCTTTTGATTATATTGCCCCTGCCTGTGTAGAGCTTTTTCATGGCTTCCTCATAATAAGTCTTAGCTCCTTCGAGCCGCTTGCCTATTTCAATCAAATCATCAACCAAGCCGGTGAATTTGTCGTAAAGCTCGCCGCTTTTCTTTGCAATTTCGAATGCGTTGCGTCCCTGGTATTCCTGACGCCAAAGGTTTGCAGCCATTTTCAGGACGGCAATCAGGTTAGTCGGGCTAATCAGTAAAATCCGCTTCTCATATGCATAGTTCCAGAGTGATGTGTCATACTGGATTGCGAGCAGGTATGCCGGTTCGATGGGAATAAACATCATCACGAAATCGAGTGTTTCCAACTGAATGTCGGGATATTTCTTCAATGCGAGGTCATCAATGTGTTTCTTAATTGAGCGGACATGGTCTTTCAATGCGGCTTCCTGTTCATCCTTGTCATCGGACGAAGAAAACCTGTCATAAGCAACGAGAGACACTTTCGAATCAATAATCATATTCCTGTTGCCGGGCAAAGACACGACGACATCAGGCTGGAGCCTCTTTCCTGCTGAATCTTCAACCGCAAAAGACAGCTGGACAAAATACTCGCGGTTTTTGACAAGGCCGGATTTTTCGAGTATGCTTTCTAGAATCATCTCTCCCCAACTGCCGCGGGTTTTGGCTTCACCTTTGAGTGCTTTCGCCAGGTTGCTTGCTTCCTTACTAACCGACTGTGTCTGCTCTATTAAATTTTTGATTTCAACTTTAAGGGAGTAACGCTGCTGAGACTCTTTGTCGTAAGTCTCATCAACTTTTTTCTCGAAATCTTTTATTTTTTCACCGAGGGGCTTCAGAATTTCATCAAGATTTGTCTTATTCAGTTCAGTGAATTTTTGAGTTTTTTCTTCGAGAATTTCATTGGCAAGATTTTTAAACTCTGTCGAGAACTTTTCCTGGAGTTGTTCCAGTTCTGTTTTATTTTCCTCGAGCCTCTTTTCGAGGTTGATAAAATCTGCATCCTTCTTCGATAATTGGCGAGTTAGTTCGATAATATCTTCCGTTTTGAGCTTCAATTCGATTTCAGCCTTGTCTATGGCGGATTTCAGTTCATTATTCTGAGCTTCGAGGAATTTATTTGTTGAGGATAAATCGTTAAGCTGTTTGTTCAGTTCTTCGCTCTCAGATTTGGACAAGCCTTTGTCCTTTTGCAAAATTGCTTTTGCTATAAACCATGCAGAAACAAAACCGAGAGCCAGACCGATAATAAGAAAAATTATTTCCATTGAAACCTCTCAAAAGATTAATCAATCAAGTAATGCATAATATATTAAAATTTAAAATTTTCAATGAATGAATAAAGTTAAATTTTCAAAATGGTAGAATCATACTTAAAACCACATGAATCCCCCTTTGAAAAAAAGGAGGCAAAAAATAAAATAAATTCTATATTTAATTAACCATTTTACATTAGAAATTTTAAATTAATAATTCAAAACCTGTTCAAATAAACAAATAATCCATAAAATGAGTTACTCGAGCACGAAC
>DAHXMP010000408.1 GCA_027371665.1 Bacteroidota bacterium
GAAAGGCTCTCCTGTTCTGGGTTCACAATATATATCAGACATTTCCTTCGATAATGATGTAGGGACTGTATTACAACCCATAGAATTAAAGAATGAACAAATAATTGTTGCAAAAACTGTTGATTCAAGAAAAGAGGGTTACAGGCCTTATGCAGACATGAAAGAATATATGAAAAATAAGGTTATTGCAATAAAGAAACTGGATATGATTAAAGCAAGAGCCGAAGATGTTTACAAAAAAATCTCAAATGTTGGAATGCTTACAAACGCTAATACTGTTGACCCGTCCCTTCAAGTTAAAACACTTGTAGGTGTACAAGATAACGGAAATGTACAGGGAATAGGTGAAGATTATGTATTTACTGCAAGTGCAGCTACTCTTCCTGTTAATCAAATTTCACAGCCTGTGAGAGGAACCATGGGATATTATATCATGCAAGTTACCGGCAGACTAAGTCCAAATGAACAAACCGTAAAATCATATCTTCCGATATTTATCAAGAACATGAGCCAGGGATTGGCTCAGAGAGAATTTTATCAGTGGTTTGGTAAAATAAGAGATAATGCAAATATTGAAGATTACCGTTCCAGGTTCTATAAAGATTATTGAGAGAATTTAGATTGAAAAAAATCATAAAGGGTATCGGATTGATACCCTTTTTCTTTATTCTACTTCTTGATTTTCATGCCTTCATCGAGAAGTTCATTTACTTTGCTCATAGAATCGGCTTCAGCATAAAATCTAATCAAAGGTTCCGTACCGGAAGGACGTATAAGGAGCCATGAGTTGTCAACGAAAAATTTGTACCCATCTTTTGTCTCGATTTTTTCCACGTCAAACCTGCCAAGCTTTTTCGGCTGTTTTTCACAGCCTCCTAAAATTGCAGCTTTCTGCTGTGGCGTTACCCTGACATCCCTCCGCCAGTAACGATGTGGACCAAACTCCACATCCAATTCATCACATAGTTGTTTTAAAGTTTTCTTTTCCGTTGCCATGACTTCAAGTAAAAGCATTGCATTAAAAATGCCATCACGTTCCGGAATATGAAGAATAGTTCCTAATCCTCCTGATTCTTCGCCACCAATCAGAACTTTTTCCTCGGACATTATTTTTGCAATATATTTGAAACCGACAGGAGTTTCATATAGCTTGATACCTTTCCTTTCACAGTATTTATTCACCATTGATGTCAGAGAAACGGTTTTAGCAACTGAGCCTCTTTTTTTTCTCCTTTCATAAAGGTATTTCATAAGTATCATAAAAACTTTGTGTGAATCCACAAAATTTCCATCGCAGTCTATTGCACCAAGCCTGTCAGCATCTCCATCGGTAGCAATACCGATGTCGAAACCTCCGTTTTTGGTCAGTTCCATCAAATCATAAAGATTATCCGGTGTCGGTTCCGGGTGATTAAGGTTCCCGAAAGAAGGATTATATGTGTTATGTATTTCTTTTACATTTGGCAATAAATTATGTATTGTATTAATACCGGCACCATGCATGGGATCGTAAACAATTTTAAATTTAGCATCTTTTATTAATTGAATATCAATTTTTTTCCGGATATACCTGATGTAAGACTCTTTTGCATCGAATAACCTGATTTTACGGGCTTTAATATAAAATTCCCATGGTTTAAGATTTAATTTTGGGGGCTTCCCGGCGAGCTTTTTTACCTCTGTTTCGAGCTTGGCAACTTGTTCAGGAGTTGCAGGTCCCCCAAAACTTGCCTTGATTTTATAACCGTTATATTGGGGAGGATTATGACTCGCCGTTATAACAACACCAAGGTCAGCTCCTTTCTGCTTCGTATGGAATGACACTTGTGGAGTAGTAGAAAAAGTCTCTGACAAATGTACAATTATATCATGATTGGCAAGTATCAGTGCCACTTCCTGAGCAAATTCCTTCGATAAGAATCTTGTATCATAACCGATAACCACAGAAGGTGTTTTCGATGCTATCTTCTTTAGCATACGTGCCGTTGCATTAGCAACGATTTCCAGATTTGAAAAAGTGAAGTCGCGGGCAATCAAGCCCCTCCAACCGTCAGTACCAAAAGAAATCATGTAAGTATTAATAATTTGTTAAACATTTGTTTTTCTTACTATTAATTAAAACCCGTTCGTTGACATTATTGCATCAATATTTGATAACTTCATAAAATATTACATTCTTAGAAGCTCTACACACCTGCTTTGTTCTATGTCTTTAATTATTAAAGCCTCAATCTGTCATTTATAGAACTCGTATTCTGCTTTACCTGAGTAAATACCTTCCTGGTCCAATAATTCTTCAATCCTCAGTAACTGATTATACTTGGCAACTCTTTCGGAACGGCTTGGTGCACCGGTTTTTATCTGCCCCGCATTAGTAGCAACTGCAATGTCAGCGATTGTTGTATCTTCTGTCTCCCCGGAACGATGGGATATTATCGTTGAGTAACCGTTTCTTTGTGCAAGCTGAATGGTTTCTAGAGTTTCAGTAAGTGTACCAATCTGATTTACCTTAATTAATATTGAATTACCAATTCCTTCTTTTATACCCCTGATTAGAAACTCTGGATTCGTAACAAAAATATCATCTCCGACGAGCTGTATCTTTCTTCCAAGAGCATGAGTTAGTTTAATCCAGCCTTCCCAGTCATTTTCACCTAGACCGTCTTCAACCGAGACAATCGGGTATTTATTACATAATTCAACATACCAGTTAATCATTTCATCTGCTGTCAGCATTTTACCGGATGATTTGAACACCTTATATTTGCCTCCCTCCCACATTTCACTTGCCGCTGTGTCAATAGCAAGATAAATGTCCTCTTTCGGCTTATACCCGGCAGCATTAATAGCTTCAAGGATAACATCGAAAGCCTCTTCATTGGATTTGAGCGATGGGGCAAAACCTCCTTCGTCACCAACGGCAGTATTATAACCTTTCGATTTCAAAACCTTCTTTAGATTATGAAAAACTTCGGCGCCCATTCTTAGTGCCTCCCTGAATGTTTGAGCTCCGGCGGGAACAATCATAAATTCCTGTATATCTACTGTATTGTCAGCATGTTTCCCTCCATTTAATATATTCATCATTGGAGTTGGCAGTATTCGTGAATGCACTCCTCCAAGATACCTGAAAAACGGCATGACATAAGACTCTGCAGATGCTTTTGCACATGCAAGAGATACTCCTAATATTGCATTAGCTCCCAGTTTTGATTTATTTTTTGTTCCGTCGAGTTCACAAAGTATTTTATCAATTTGTATCTGCTCAGAAGCATCAAGTCCGATAATTGCATCGGCAATAATTGAGTTTACATTTTCAACTGCTTTAGTAACTCCGTTACCAAGGTATCGCGACTTATCACCGTCTCTTAATTCACATGCTTCATTCTCTCCTGTACTTGCACCGGACGGCACTCCGGCCACTCCAATTGAACCGTCTTCCAGCGTTACTTCAACTTCAACGGTTGGATTGCCCCGTGAGTCAAGTATTTCACGGGCATAAACATCAATAATCATTGTACTCATATTTTTTTTCCGCTATAATAAATTAAATATTTAGATTTTCTATTTTTCTTGCCATTTCGAAATCCTTTGCCGTTAGACCTCCTTCACTGTGCGTCGTGAGTTTCACACGTATTTTATTCCATCCGTAAATCAAAATATCCGGATGATGGTCCATTGCCTCGGCTATAACAGCAATGGCATTTACCACACCAATGGCAGCAGGAAAATTTGCACTAACAAGTTCCCTGACAATTTCTTTTCCTTCGATATTCCATAAAGGAGTATCCTCCAGAAGTTCCTTAACTTCCTCGTCTGTCAGAATTTTTTGTACAGACATATATTATATAAATGATTAAAGAAAAAATAACCCCTCACTGCTCTGTTTGTACAGCGTTAACTTTTAATCTATCTGTAAAATCAGCCTAAAACAAGGCAGAATAATATCAACGGGAGTTTAAAAACTAACCCACAATCATAATCTCAGATAATAGCCTTAAGATGCTCTTCAATATGTGTTTTCGGCATGTTCCCGATTATAGTGTCAACTAATTCACCGTTTTTAAAAAATAATAGTGTCGGAATCGAACGTACACCATATTGCATGGCTGTTTGTGCATTATTATCAACATCGAGTTTGCACATTTTAGCTTTCCCATCATAAACGGTTGCCAATTCTTCAATGACGGGAGCTATCAGCCGGCAAGGCCCACACCATGTCGCCCAAAAATCTACAATTACGGGTACTGTCGAGCCTAAAACCTCGTTCACGAATGTTCCATCAGTAACATGAACCGGATGTGACATGTATATCTCCATCTAAATTTGTTTATTTTTTGTTATTATACAAAATTA
>DAHXMP010000413.1 GCA_027371665.1 Bacteroidota bacterium
CGGTTATTTTCTCAGATAATTCATCCGGTGCACTGATAAATATGCAGGAAATCAGGTATAATACGAAATATCCCTATACTAAGCTGTGGTACTCGCAGGCGGGTTATGATTTCATTTCAGCCGACGGCACCTACAGCCAGAATATTATTAAGAACTGGAACTTCACTTTTGGGTTCAGGACAATGTCCGCTACGGGGAGGTATGCCAATTCATGGCTCAGCTCGTGGAATGTAAGAGGTATTTTACGTTGGAATCCGTCTGATTTGACAAGCATCTCATTGGTTGAAAATTTTACGAATCACGGTATGGGGACAAACGGGGGAGTGGACATAAATACATCAACAAACATTTATGATAATATTGCCGCTTCTGTTGTATATAATAATCTGAACGAAAGAGTTTTCAGGCATGATTTGACTTTATCTTTCACTTCACTTCTTACAAAAGATACATTGGCTGCAGTTTCAGGGACTTTGTTCTTTTCCAATTCATTATGGGACAATTACCGTTCGAGCTCTTTATTCGTAAATTCTTCCGATACTGTAAACATTCTGAGCCACACAAGCCGCTATTTCGGTGCAACGCTGAAGTATGAACAGAACTTTTTCAATTATTTTAAACTAATAGTAGGAGGCGAGGCTGAGTATGATTATTTGCAAAAGACATATTATTTCGATTCTTTGAATCAATTATCAGCTTCAGTTTACGGACGCGGACAGTTTACGCCTGTCGGGAACCTGAATATCAGCGGTGGAATGAGGCTCTCGACATTTGCGGGGAAAATTGCAGTGTCAACAGGTGCGAAAGCAATTCTGTCTTTTTTGAAACCTTACGAAAAAAATGAAATGGATTCTCTTTCCCGTTTCACGGAAGGTGGATTGATGGGTTTCAATGAGCCAGGGCGAAATCCGCTCGAATTAATAGGAGACCTTTCCGTTTCCGAGCGTTTCCCGACACCTGCAGAAGGATTGAACTTAAATAAAGAAAGGAATGTTTTGGCTATAGCCGAGCTTCGCTATCTTAGCCCTCTACATTCGGAAAATGGCTATAAGTTATCACTGGGAGCTTTTGAACGCAATACAAATTCGCCGATTTTGACTCAGCTCGCAACCATTGATTCTAATTCGAC
>DAHXMP010000222.1 GCA_027371665.1 Bacteroidota bacterium
AACTGCGTTACCGTTGGCATATTCGTGCTTGTCCTGTAAGTTAAATTAATATTCATTCTCCTCGTAAACTTGTATCTGAATCTCAAAGATGGCAGCACATTTTCAAAAACATGATTCAAATTATAAGATTCCGGGAAATCCTGGTTATTCTGCAATTGAGCCCTCTGGTAATTGATTATTGTAGAAAGGTTCATATCGTCATTCCTATACATATATCCCACGCCACCCTTTTGAGTCAGGTAGTCGTCGGCAAAAACATTCGACAGAAGCGAATCCAGCAAATCATAGCTGAGAACGGTATAATTATAATTCCATGTTCTCTTATCAGAATTATTTTTATTATACGATAAATTATAATTTGCCAGTAACTGCTGGTCATCACTAATCGGCTCAGTATAAACCAAATTTCCCGACAATCCGTACCCCGAATTTGGCGTTGCTGTCTGCTGATTCAGCGAATCGTACATTACAGTATTCTGCTGGAAAATCTGGTTGATTGCATATTGAGAACCTGCTCCGGTCTTGTCATTATAGTTCGTAGTAAATGCCAGTGATATTGTCCTTCCCGGAGTGCTGAACCTGTGCCGGAGTAAAAGTTCATTAGCAAAATTAAGCCCGGAATAATTCGAGCCGTAATTGCTGTTCGTTGAATTAAGCACTTGTGTCTGATTCAGCAAATTCTGACTTATGTAATCGCTCCCCGCATTGTTTGCCTGTGCCGTCAGGCTCGGTACCAGCAATACAGAATTGGAAGAATCAATCTGCCAGTTCAGCCTCATATTGAACCGGTGATTGATATTCTTCGACGCCAGGCTGTTATTCTGAATATAATTCTGAGTCGAATCCGAGTTAGTCAGGTAATCCCTCGCCACATCCTGCTGGTTCACATTGTTTGTGTAATTGAAAAAATAACTTCCTGATACATCTATAGCATCGCTCCAGCTGTCACTGTAATTAGCTCCAAATGCGTGTGTAGTGCTCAATCCGTCCTGCTGACCCACCATATAGTTCGATATAGCCCCGAATGGCCCTCCGCCTCCCGAAGGAGCCCCGCCGGGTGGCGGTCCCATCCTGATTGTAGGCCCTCCGGAACCTCCTGCCCTGTTAGCTATCATCCTGAAGAACTGTCCTCCCCTTCCGTTTGAATTACCCAGCACATCGAGTATGTCCATAATTGAAAAATTTTGCTGGTTGATATTATTCGTCAATCCGAGAAGCGATATTCTTTGTGCATCGTTGAAAAAATTCATATTTGCAGAAGCAATGTATTTCCCCTGGTCTCCATATCCACCGCTGAATTTGCCAAACTCGCCGTGACGCTTCATTGCTTTAGTTATAAAATTTATTGTCTTTTGACTTTGACCGTCGTCGAATCCCGTGAATTGAGCCTGGTCGCTTGCCTGGTCATAAATCTGCACTTTATCAACTATGTCAGCCGGCAGGTTTCTCATCGTCATAGTCGGGTCGTCACCGAAAAAAGGCTTACCGTCAACCAGCATCTTCTTGACTTGTTCACCCTGTGCCTGCACGTTCCCGCTGTTATCAACCTGCACGCCCGGAACCTTTTTCAGCAAATCCTCCGCAGTAGCGTTCGGCTGGGTTTTCATGCTTTTCGAATTAAATTCCGTTGTATCGCCCTTTTCCTCCCCAATAGGAGCCTGTGCGGTAACTTTCACTTCTTTAGTCTCTATATTAGTCTGGGCAACGGACTGATTGCCGAGATTCACATCCTTATCTCCCCGCACGGTTACTTTTTTTTCATAAGCTTTATAACCTATATATGTAATCTTCAGAGTGTAAGAACCGGCAGGATGTGGCGAGGGATTACCTGACTAACTCGGATTCGACTCAGAATTATATTCAGAATAACAGCCTGGCGTCGAAGAATATCAATCACCGGTTCAATATGAGGCTGAACTGG
>DAHXMP010000434.1 GCA_027371665.1 Bacteroidota bacterium
ATTCTTACAATCAAAGGTTTATATTGAAAATACTAATCTCAAATGATGATGGGATCGACTCCCCTGGAATTTTTGCTCTCGCAAGAGAATTAAAAAAAATTGGTGATGTTACTGTTATTGCACTTGAGGTATGCCGGGATATTATCGAATTGAACAGCTCAGGGAAAATTAGATTACTGGAAAGAGGGTATGAGAAAGGCGACTGCATGGGATATGTCATGGTGTTCGATGCAACCGGAGATTCGGAAGCAAACAGGAGGATTAGGGCTGAATGTACTGAAGAAAAAATCCTGCTGAATGTGGCTGACGAACCTGAACTATGTGATTTTATCATGCCGTCTTATATTAAGAAAGGTGAATTGATAATATCTGTAAGTTCCGGGGGAAATGCTCCCTTTTTTGTCAAAGCAATTAAAAAGATACTGGAGTTTGCTTTGCCGCAAAATGCAGAAATAATAACAAAACTTGCAGGTGATTTCAGGTCCAAGCTGAGAACAGAGGGATTATATCAAAATGATATATTAAGGGATAAACTGATTGAGAAATTCCTGAGCATTGATTGGGATAAAGTCATAAATGAATCGGGGAGTGAAGAAGCTTACAGAAAAATGCATGATTTATTAAATGAGAAAAATGAATAAAAAAGGAAAAGTTTATTTGGTCGGGGCGGGCCCGGGAGATGAAGGACTGATAACAGTTAAAGGGCTCGATGTTTTAAAACAGGCTGACGTTGTCCTTTATGATAAGCTTGCCAATCAGGTGCTTATATCTTTTTGCAGGAAGGATGCCGGGAAAATTTTTGTCGGGAAAGAAGCCGGCATACATTATGTAAGCCAGGATGAGACGATAGATGTTTTAATTAAAAATGCAAATGAAGGGAAAACTGTAGTAAGGTTGAAAGGAGGAGACCCTTACATTTTCGGCAGAGGTTCGGAAGAGGCAATTGCATTGAAGGAGGCTGGAATAGAATTTGAAGTTATTCCGGGAGTAACTGCCGCTTCAGGTGCATCGGCTTATGCTGGTATTCCGCTGACACACCGCAATATGGTTACTCAGTGCGTATTTATTACTGCACATGAAACACCCGATAAGGAAGACGAACAGGTAGAATGGGAAATATTAGCGAAGATGAAGAACACTACTCTTGTTATTTATATGGGTGTTTCTCAAATCAAAAATGTTATTGAAAAATTAATCGGATTTGGGATGCCTTCCGGAACACCGGCGGCGGTGATTGAGAATGGGACATTAAATTCACAAAGGTCATTTACTACTACAATTAAAAAATTGGAAAGTGTCGTCTGGTCGGAAAAAATAAAACCTCCTTCGATTTTTATTATTGGTCCCACTGCGGCTTTTGCAGATGAAATAAAGTGGTTTGAAAACAAACCTCTTTTCGGAAAAAGAGTTGTTATTACCCGTGCTGAAGACCAGAGCAGCCGGATGAATAAACTATTGACCGAAAAAGGAGCTGATGTAACATCATTTAATACAATATCAACAAGTATAGCAAAGCCCGGCAGGGATATTAAAAAGCTAATTTCTGAAAAACACTATGACTGGCTGATATTTACAAGTGAAAACGGTGCAAGGTATTTTTTTGAATTAATGAATGATGAAAAACTGGATGCAAGAATATTAGGTGGAATAAAGATTGCATCAATTGGCAGCGGAACACATTCAAGGCTAAAGGAATTTAATATCATTTCTGATTTTATTCCTACTGAATTTACATCTGAATCACTTGTAAAAGAATTATCAAAAACTGAAAACCTGAATGGGAAAAATATAATTCGTATAAAAGGTGATTTTAATTATGACCCTTTAACTGAGAATTTGAAATCTAACGGGGCGAATGTTGATACTTATGAAGTTTACAAATTATTCCGGTCCAATCCCGATAATTATGAAATTGAAAACCTCAAAAAAAACGGAGCAGATGCCTTTTTATTTACTAGTATGTCAACCGTGAATAATTTCTTTTCAATTATCGGGGAGGAGGATGGATTAAGCCTTCTGAATAATGCACAAGTCGTTGCTGCAATAGGTCCCGTAACAGCGGGAGCATTAAAAGAACATGGGATTGAAGATTTTGAAATTTCTTCGGTTCATACTATCGAGGGAATGGTTAATACTCTGGTAAATGTTTTTTCAGGTTCAATTCGTCATTAAAAATAAAATAAAAATGTTTTACCGGAAGACTCATGCTACAAAGCCTGAAAAAAATATTGAAGCCGAAGCAGAAAGAGGATTTATCCTTTCAAAAGAAGTTTGAATTCTTTCAGGCATTCATCAGGGCAAATGATATGTCTCATAAAATCATGAGCGGCCTTTCGGATATAATTGCCTCAGGACAGCCTTTCTCGAGGGGCTTTGCAACCAGGACTTTCGATTCGCTAATATCAACAATGGACGACCTTGTTTATAATTTCATAGAACTTGTCAACGGCAGATACTGGAAAATCAGGGACAAATTCGATGAAATAAAAAATAACAGCTATAAAAAACTTTCTCCGAGAGTGCTTTGCCCGGAAGGTTTTGACTGCCCGAGCTATGACTGTGATACATGCACTAAATATAAAAAAATAATTGACGAAATTCCATATTATTATTTTCTTGAAGATATTGATGACAGCCTTTACCTTGTGGTCGGCAGTAAAATGAGCCGCCTTGGTGAAATAAAAAACAAATTAAATATTCCTGTTCCCAGGGGATTCAGCCTGAGTGTAAGGTATTTTGAAGATGTCATGCTGAACAATGACCTCAGGGGCAAAAAAAACAAAATATTTTATTCCGTGGATTTCGACGATATTGACCAAATACAAGCGGCAAGCAGGGAAACACAGGAGTTGATTGTAAACTCCGAGCTGCCGGCAAACTTAGAAAAAAAAGCAATAACGGCTTATGACAAATGTTTCGGCAAAAGCGAACATATAAGGATTGCAGTTCGCTCGAGTGCAATCGGGGAAGATAGTGCCGACTTTTCATTTGCAGGACTGCACAAATCATTGCTTAATGTTAAAAAAGAAAACCTCGTTGATTCATGTATCGAAGTTCTTGTTTCGAAATACTCTCCAGAGTCTCTTGTTTACCGCTTCCTGTCTGGTTTAAGGGATGAAGATATGCCTATGAGCGTAGGATGTATGGAAATGGTTGATGCCATTGCCGCAGGTGTATTATATACTTCCGACCCTTTGCATTTGAGCGACGGAATAATTATACAGGGGATATGGGGGCTTGGCGACATCGTTGTGCAGGGCAAAGTCGAGCCTCAGCAATTTGTCGTTACTCACGATGAATATGCCGACTTATTAAAGTTTTCACCCGGCAGGCAGGATATGATAAATATATCTGAGGAAAACGGAAGAATTCAAAAAAACAAAATACCCGATGAAAAGCTTCATACTCCGTGTATTACAAGTAATCAAATAAAGGAACTTGTCGGATTTGCTCTAAGAATTGAAGAGCATTTCGGATGTCCGCAGGATATAGAATGGGCTCTCGATAAATCAGGTAAAATATTTGTTTTGCAGGCAAGGCCTCTAAAAATTAAATCTCTGATTAAAAAAAACCAACAGGCTTTTTCAATTGAAGACATTGATAAAAAATATATAATATTGCTTAACAAAGGTGAGTGTGCTGCACACGGCGTAAAATCCGGGAACGTGTATGTTGTTAATCACCTGAAAGATATAAAGAACTTTCCCAAAGGAGGAATACTCGTTGCAAAAAAAAATCTGCCGGAATTTGCGGGACTGATACATAAAGCATCAGCGGTAATAACCGATGTTGGCAGTACGACCGGGCATCTTTCTATCATTGCAAGGGAGCTTAATATACCTGTGATAACAAACACAGAAAATGCTACCGATGTTCTGAAAACAGGGATGGAAGTTACTGTTTTTGCCGATAATACCAGGGTTTATCTTGGAAAAGCCGAAGAATTGCTTGAGAGCTACCAGGCTTCCGTTAATGAAAAAAATTCATTTATAAATAGTCCCATGTCGAGGATATGGCATAGTGTGGCAAAGAAAATTTTTAAACTTAATTTAACGAATCCAAACGATGAGAATTTTAATCCCCTGCATTGTTCCACCTTGCACGATATAATCAGATATACGCATGAAAAGGCACTGCACCATATGTTTACG
>DAHXMP010000437.1 GCA_027371665.1 Bacteroidota bacterium
AGATTATCATTTGCCCTTTTTACGATTTTTTTCAATACTTCTCTTCCGCCTTTCGAGGAAGAGCCTCTAATTAACCTGTAACCCCACCTTTCGAGCAAGCCTGCAAGAATTTCCCCGTCATCGCTCATGCTGACGACCCCAACCGGATTTTTCTTTGAAAAGAATTTCCAAACAGGAAGCATCGAACCATGCCAGAAAGCAACGAGAGCAGGCTTTTCAGGCGGATTGCCGAAAACCTTATATCTCCATGTCGAGCTTAAGGCACGCATGAGCAGGATGCCGAGTCGGTGTGATAACTTCAGTTTCATATCCATTTCAGTTCTTTTGCTATTATTGATGCAGCTTTAGCTGAAGCTCCCTTTCCTCCGAGCAATTCCCTGATTTTTTCAAATTCGGATTTCAATTCACTCTTCCTGCTCTCATCGTCAATAATATTATTCATTTCATCGGCAAGTTTTTCAGGAGTTGCTTCCGATTGAATAAATTCATTTACCACTTTTTTATTTGCAAGTATGTTCACAAGCGAGATATGGTCGAGGTTGACGAGGTTTTTTCCGAATAAATACGAAATAGCCGACGTTCTGTAAACCATTGCAAATGGCAACCCGCAGAGAGCCGCTTCGAGTGTAGAAGTGCCTGTCTTGACGATTCCCGCACCCGCAGTTCTCATCAGTTCACCTGCATTGTCCCATAATTGCCAGTTCAAATAACTTTTAATGTATTTTTGATACTCATTATTATTAACTGATGAAGAGACGGATAAGCCGAGTTCCATCCCTGGCTTTCGCTTTAAAAGCAATTTTGCGGTATCATTGAAAAGAGGGATATGCCGTGCTATTTCCTGCTTGCGGCTACCGGGAAAAAAAGCAATCAATCCGGGATTTCTTTTTTCATTACTTGCCGGATTTTCAAAATCATAGCTGTCGAGCAAGGGATGTCCGACAAATATTGTATCAATACCAAACCTGCTGAAAAATTCCGTTTCAAAAGGAAACACCGTAAGCAGTATATCAACGACTTTATTCAGACTCCTCGCCCTGTTCTCGCCCCAAGCCCAGAGCTGAGGTGCGATGTAGTAAATAACAGGTAATCCGGTTTTCTTTGCGAAGGCTGCCAGCCTGATATTGAAGCCGGGATAATCAACGGGAATAAATGCTTCTATTTCACCGCTCTTAAGAATGTTTTTGCATTTATTGAGGAGGTCGCTGAAGAAAAAATATTTTTTTGCGACCTCCCAAAAACCCACGACAGAGATATCTTCGAGCTTCGCAATTGACTTTAAACCTTCTGCGAGCATTGCCGGACCACCGAGACCGGTAAATTCCAAAGACGGCTCGAGCTTTTTAAGTTCAGCCATAAGCCTTGCCGAATGAACATCACCCGAAGGGTCTCCCGCAGATATAAATATTTTTTTCAAACTATAATATTTCCTAATTTGGTAACAAAATTAATCAATTATGCAATTTGTCAAAATGATTGATAAAAAAGAAATATTATCCTTCACCGAAAAAAACAAAGATATGCTGATTAATAATTATCATCTGAAAAAAATCTGCATATTCG
>DAHXMP010000442.1 GCA_027371665.1 Bacteroidota bacterium
TATATCTTATCAATAAATGATTTTTCTACTCTGCTGAAAAGCATGATTCCTGCAACGAAAATAATAATCGTCAATCCTATGCTCAGCAAATACCTATCAATATCGAAAGAGCCGCTCCCAAGAAATCCGCAGCGGAAAGTCTCGACGACCATCGTCATTGGGTTAATAATTGCCAGCCACTGCCATTTATGCGGTATCATTGAAAGCGGATAAACAATCGGCGTAGCATACATCCAGAGCTGAACTCCGAATCCGACGACAAAGCTCAGGTCCCTGTATTTAATTGTCAGAGACGAAATCAGCACACCTGTTCCGAGTCCCAGAAGTGCCATCTGCAAAATCAACAAAGGGAACAGGAAAAGCAATTTATCTATATGAAGCGTACTGCCATAAAAATAATAGTACAGCCAAAAAGCGAGCAGTAACAGCAACTGTATTGCAAATGTTACGAGGTTTGTGAGCACCGTAGTAATCGGCATCACAAGCCGCGGGAAATACACTTTGCCGAATATAGCAGCGTTTTGGACGAATGTGTTAGATGTATTCGTGAGACAACTCGCAAAATAGCTCCAAATCACTGCACCTGACATATAGAACACGATATGAGGCGTTCCGTCAGTCGGCAGTTTTGCGATTTTGCCGAATATAATAGTATAAACAACCGTTGTAAGTAAAGGCTGAAGCAGGAACCAGAGCGGACCCAAAATTGTTTGTTTATAAAATACAACAAAGTCGCGGTGAAAGAAAAGTTTGACAAGGTCACGGTAATTCCAGACTTCTTTCAGATTGAAATTGAACCAGCCGCTGACCGGCTTAATTACCGATGTCCAGTTATCCATTCACGTCTCCGTTCCTCGACCATATCAGGAGTGATTTGTCGAGCTTTAGATTCTCCTTCAACCTTTTGTATTCTTTATTATTAAGAACCAAAGCCCTGATTTTCCTTTTCAGATTTATCTCTGCTGCTGTAATCAGCTCATTCAGATAATTCTGATTAATGTCGCCGATTATTATAATATCAATTATGCCTATATCCTTACCTTTGGCATAATCTCCGGTGATGAAAGCAAGCTCGACGTTGCCGAGATTATTGATTATTTCTTCGACAAAGTCAATACCGAGAAATTTTTTTACTAAATTATGTAACTCATTATATAGTGGATTTTGAGTATTAGCATGGTACAGTTTTGTGTTACCGTCATTTTCTGATTTCAATAATCCGGCTTTCGACAAACGGTTCAATTCTGTCCTGACAGCATTGGTTGATTCCCCGAATTCCTTTGCAAGTTCCCTGAGATATGCACGAGTTCCTGAGTTCAGGAAGAACTTCAGGAGAAGTTTTACTCTTGTCTTCGAT